>NZ_LKBY01000103.1:0-71173 GCF_002699915.1 Pseudomonas sp. ICMP 8385
CCTGGTCCGAGTGGAATAGCAGATCCGAAGGCCTGCCACGCTGCTCGTAAGCCATATCCAGCGCTTTGATCACCAGCTCAGCGTCTGGCTTTTCCGACAGCGCCCAGCCCACGATCCGACGCGTACAAAGATCCAGGACGACAGCCAGGTAATGCCACTTTCCTTGCGCCCAAATGTAGGTGATATCGCCGCACCAGACTTGATTGGGCGCTGGCACGTCGAACTCACGGTTCAATGTGTTCGGGATATCCAGTCTTTCTACTGTTGCTCGTTTGTAGGCATGGGAGCCGGGTTGTTTGCTGACTAAATCAAGCTCGCGCATCAAGCTACGCACTTTGAATCGACCGAGTTGCTCACCGTCTTCACGCATCAGCTACAGGATGCTGCGACTGCCCGCAGAGCTGCGACTTTGCGAGAACAGCTCACTGACGCGACTACGCAATCGAAGCCGTTCAGCATCGGGCGTGCNACAGGATGCTGCGACTGCCCGCAGAGCTGCGACTTTGCGAGAACAGCTCACTGACGCGACTACGCAATCGAAGCCGTTCAGCATCGGGCGTGCGGCGCCGCAGGCGCTGGGCGTAGTAACACGAGCGAGTGACGTCAAACACCTTGCACAGCCAATCAACCGGCTCATGGGCGCTCAACTGGTCAATCAGCGCGAACGCTCGTGATCTTCCGACATCAAGAGCGCGGTAGCCTTTTTTAGTATTGATTTCTCTCGCTCAAGCCGAGCAATCCGGGCTTCCAGCTCCTGAATTTTTTGCTGTTCCGGAGTCAGTGCCTTGCTCTGCGGGGTGACGCCTTTATGTTCTTTCTGAATCTGGTCAACCCAGCGGCGCAATGCCGATTCACCAATGCCGAGTGAACGGCTGGCTTCGATGTAGCTGTAGTTTTGTTTGAGCACAAGGTCGGCAGCCTCGCGCTTGAATTCAGGAGGAAAGGAGCGGCGTTGTTTGGTCATCTGACACCTCGATCTGGCGAGCATTCTCGCCTAAATGGGTGTCCGGTTTCATTAGACCACTACAGTACATTGAGGCTCGCCCTGACATGCAAATGGAGATGGACCTGGATTACCGGTGGTTGGTGTCTCATGATCAGAGGCGCAGCCCGATAAAGCCAAGAGAAAAATAGCCAAAACCATACTGAAGTTTTTCATAAGCCATACCTAATGATATTTACCAAAATAAGTCCTGCAGGACGACAGGTCCCTTATAGAAGTAGCAGCCCATCACCTGAAATGCTGAATCCCTCATTCAGGTTTTCAAAGACCTCAATGAGCTAAGCTTGGTACGTAGTTAATCAAGGGGCCATTAGTACCAATTGTTGGCGAGTTCAACTTCACGACTTTTAAAGCTAAGGGTTCGTTGAGGATTGTCCCGTGCGATATAGAGCGCGATCTCTTGCAAGTCACGAGCAGCACGCGGCGAAAGGTACAATTGCACCACCATCAGCCTCTAGACTTAGCCAGCTCGCGAACATGCACCTCGATCTCATCAAAGACTTCATCAGCAGGTCGCGACTGTTCGTTTTGCATACCTTCGGCCAAGGCTGCCTTCAGTTCCAACGTTTTCAACACCGCCGTACTGATGGGTCCAGCTGGACTGATCGGCAAGTACCGCAAGGCCCATCTGTGGAATAAGGAAAACTCTGGTTTACGCCCGGCAACCTGGGCTTCCCGGTGTTTGAAACACCCATAGGCCGCATCGGCTTGCTGATCTGCTGGGACATCTGGTTTCCCGAAGTCCCGCGCATCCTGACCCAGCAAGGCGCCGATATTATTTGCAGCCTGAACAACTGGGTATGGACCCCGCCGCCGCTGTTCGACGAAGCCGGAAAATGCATGGCCTCGTACCTGACCATGACCGCTGCCCACGTCAACAATGTGTTCATCGCTGCGGCCAATCGGATCGGGGAGGAGCATGGCGGGCGTTACCTCGGTTGTTCGCTGATTGCCGGCACCAACGGCTGGCCCATCGGCAAGGTCGCGTCGCCCAATGAACAGGCGATTTTGTACGCCGATATCGACCTATGCAGCGCACGCAGTGCACCAATCTGGAATGACCTGAACGACTTGCAACGCGATCATCGCGTGGATCTGTATGACGGCATGCACGGCTATTGCCAGCACCCGTGCCTGCCGCGCTGATGGGGGCCGATCATGGACTCTATTTCGGCAAATCCGTCGCAGGGCTCGGCTGCTCGTTATCTGGTGATTTTGGCTGCAGTGACAGTCGCTACGGTCGGGCTGATCGCCGGCCTCTCGGTTGTGTATTCAACCTCTGCAACAGCTTACTGGCCCGGCTACAACGATATGGTGAGCAGCCTGCCCTCGCCCATTTCTTGGCTGCGGTGGGTGGTGGGCGATATCAATGAAGTGGCGTTTTACAAACACGAGTTTGCCTCCATTGGTTTGCTGCTAGGCGCCGCGTTCGGCTACTGGACCAGTCGTTATGCCCAGGGCTGGCAGGGGTTGAGCATTGCTTATGGGACGGGGCTGTGGCCCTGGCTGGTGACCAGTTCATTACTGGGGCTATTGCTGAGTAATGCGCTGTGGGGCTGGACGGTGACCGCCGAGTCTTGGCAGCCCACGTTTGCTGCATTTGTGTCGTTGCCGGCGGCGATGGTGTTGCTGTTTGGTGGGGGGTGGAAGGTCACGCTGAATGGGGCCGTGCTTGGTGCGGTTCTGGTGACGCCGAGTTGCCTGTTGTTTGTAAATTACCTGTGCATTCCGCTGGGGTTGCCGGTGGTGATTGGCAATGTGCTGGGGATGGCATTGGGAATGCATGGTGGCGTTTTTAATATGTCGAACATTTCCGGAGTTGGTGACCCGCTCCCCTGAGAGCATTGTTGCACCTCCCCTCCCCCCGCTAAGCCACCGAACTACGGAGTTCGCTGGACAATACGTCGGGTCTTGGCGGACTTTTCCGAAGCCCCATTTTTCGGCAACGAGTGGGCGAGCTTGGGGTTGCTTGCTGGGATGTTGCTGGCCTATGTGTTGAATCCGCTGAGTCCCGCTTATGGATCAGGCTGGCTACCACAGTTAGTTATGGGTCAAGCGTTGACCTCATTGCTTGGCATTCTGTTATGGCGACAGCCATGGCTAAAACGCGGGTGGTATCCAACCTATGTGCCGTTGGTGTCAGTAGTACCGGCGGCGATATTGGTCCATGGTGGCAGCCCCATCGTCATCAGCGCCATACTGGGCGCGCTGATTGCCCCACCGCTTGCCGTTGCAATTGCCGGGCGGTTACCGAGGTACATGCATTCGTATATTGGCAATGTGCTGTCGATGGCCATCAGTACAGCGTTGATCGTGCCGGTGATTGGCGCATTGCTGACGCTTTAGCTCGCTGTACCAGGCGAGTTTCTACTGAATACTCGCCTGGTGCCTCAGTCCCCCGCTGCCGCAGCCAAACGTTCTGCCGGGTACTGCCGCATAAACTCCATACTCTCCGCCGCCGACGCTCTCAACCAATCGCCGTACAAGCCTTTGGGCAAAATCACCACCATGCGCTTCTCATCCTCAGGCCGATGAAAATTGCGCATCAATTCGTTATTGCTGGTATTGACCGTCAGCATCGAATAGCTGAACACCTCCTCGCCCGCCGGATCGGTCCAACACTCCCACAATCCGGCAATCCCCATCGGCTCGTGATCACGCCGCGTAATCCGCGTCGCCACCGCTTTGCCCGAACGCCAGTCCGGTTCATAAATCGCTTGCGCGGGAATAATGCAGTGTTGCGCACGCCGCCAGGCATTGCGGAACGACGGTTTTTCCGCCGCTGTCTCCGAGCGCGCGTTGTAAGTACGCCGGCCGTTTTCGCTCAAGCGCGCAGCCATAACAGCGCCCGCCGATCCAACCCCCACGACAATCACATCAAACTCGGTATCGCTCTGACCTTTGCCGGATGATGGACCGGCATAGGGCCTCGGAACCGAGTCCCAGCCCACCTGCCACCAGGCTCGCAGCGGACAACGCCAATGTCTGGCCAAGCAATTTTCTGCGACCGGGGTTGATCAAATCGGTTGGTTTTTTCATCACATTACCTCGCTTCTCCGGCCGTGCCGGGGATAGTCGAGGCCAATCTAGGCGTGCGCGAGCAACTGGCACAGGCAGAAAAAATCGATGCATCGTTCGTGTTTTACGAACCCTAAAAGAGCAGATCGCGCCAAGGCTGCTGGCATAGACTGAAGCAACGCGCCCATTAGCAAGGAATCAGGCGTTTGAACAAACTGGTGGAAATGAGCACGTTCGTGGCGGTGGTCGACGCAGGCAGCCTCGCCACTGCCGCACGCACGTTGTGCACCAGCAAATCGGTGGGCAGTGCGCGGCTGACCGCGCTGGAGGCACGCCTGAAAGTGGCGTTATTCAGTCGCGACCGCCAGTTGCAGGTCAATTAGGCTGGGCAGCGTTTTTACGAACACTGCGTGGGCATCCTCGACGATGTCGCCAGCGCGGAGGATCTTCTGCAATCCACCTACTCAGACTTCAGCGGCAACCTGCGCATCGCCACGCCAATGGTATTGGGGCTGCGCTACCTTTCACCGATTCTGACCGAGTTCGCCGCAGCGCCCCCTGACTTGCGCCTGGATATTCGGGCCAGTGATGACTTCGTCAACCCGCTGGATGAGCGCTTCGATTTGATCATTCGTGCGGGACGAATTCCAGATGGCGCCGTGGTTGCCAAACCCCTGGTGCCCAATCGGCATGTCATCTGCGCAAGCCCTGCCTACCTCGCCACACACGGTGTGCCGCACCACCCCAGCGAACTGAACACACATAACGGACTGTTTTACAGCCTGGGCCAACACCAACGTTTCTGGAGCCTGCCGGTGGACGGTGAACTCCACCGCTTCACTATCCTCTCACGACTGAGCAGCGACAGCGGCTTCCAACTGCTGGATGCGGCCAGGGCCGGCCTGGGGCTGGCCATCCTGCCAACCTTTTTGGTGGCCGATGCCATTGTCGCCAGGGAACTGGTGACGGTGTTGCCCGCCCACGCCCCCACCGACAGTATGATTTCAGTGATATTCAAACCCTCGAAACGAGGCTCAAACAAAATCAACGCCTTGGTCGAGTTGCTAAAGGTGCGCCTGGGCAACCCTGCGCTCTGGAATATGGCAATTGATGATTTTGCTCGGGAAGAACACGTACAGCCTCAACGGTAGTTTGCAAAGTAGCGGCCAGGCGTGACACCGAACGTGCGACGAAACAGTGCAATAAAAGCGCTGACGTTTTCATATCCCAGTTCCAGGGCCACGCGGGTAACTGACATATCCGCTGCCAGCATCTCCAGGGCTCGCAACAGTCGTACCCGCTGGCGCCACTCGGTAAAGCTAAAGCCGGTCTCCACGACAAAGCGCCGTGTCAGCGTGCGTGGTGCCAGACCCGCCCAGGCCGCCCACGCCTGCAGCCCACGCGGGTCATCAGGGTGATCCGAGAGTGCCTGGGCAATCTTGCGCAACCGGGCGTCCTGAGGCATCGGCAAACCCAAGACTACCCGAGGCAGGGTCCGTATCTCATCAAGCAGCACACCTGCCAAACGTGACTGCGCGTCATTAAACGGTTCCACTGCCCATTCAGCGGCACGCGCCACAGCTTCTCGCAGAAGCCCGGACACCGCAAGGATGCACGGCGTTTCGGGTAAATCGATGCACACCACCTCACTCACGTAAACGTTCCACCCCGCGAAAGGCCCATGCGAGCGCACCCCGTGGGGGATATTGGGTGGTATCCACACCGCATGGGTCGTGGGTACCACCCACTGACTGATGCTGGCATCGACCGAAAGCAAGCCTTGAGTTGCCCCAAGCAACTGACCCCGCGCATGACAGTGGCGCTCGGTAACACGCCGCTCAAGGTCCCTGCGGATCACTGCCGAGCACGACCTGATCGACAGTTTGCCGGCTCTGCGTGCACTGGGACTATTTGAGATACTTTCGATCCGTGATGCCGCCTTGCAGCGGTTGATGGATGTGCATTGAACCCTACGTGATTGTTAGTCTTCTCATATCACACTTGACTGGTTGCGCGATGGGATTCATGACCCGTGGCCCCCCAATTTAAAAGCCGATCTCCTGCGGATCCTGCACTGCACGCGTCGGAATCTGCACCCTCACGACCACTAACCTCTCGACTTGGCCAGCTCACGCACCTGCGATCGATCGCATCAAAGACATCTTCGGCAAGTTGCGGCTGCCCACTGTGCATGCCCTCGGCCAGCGCCGCTTTCAACTCAAGCGTCCAAATGCGGGATCAAGTCAGTGCAAGTATCCGCACTTAGCTGAATGCTATGATAAGGCCATTACTCAACAGGTACTTGCGCATGAGCCTTCTTGAAACGTATGGCAAAGAGATCTTCGCGGTGATTGTGGCTGCGGTTCCTTGGTTGCTAGATCGCTTCAAGGGAAAGGCCCGGCTTCAATACTCTCAGTCACACAGCCATAATTTTTTGGTGCAGCAACCACTGTTTAATCCGGAGGGTGAACTAGTTCGTGAGGTGCAAACCGCGAACACAAGATCATTCATCGTGCACAACGCTGGTCGTGAAACGTCGACAAAGGTCGAAATTGTTTTCAATTGGAAGCCGATCTGTAACATCTGGCCATTGCGGCATCACACCGAACACGTGATGCCTGATAACCGCTACGCCATCGTGTTCGACAGCCTCTCTCCGAAAGAAAGCTTGAGCATCCATATTCTGTCGGTGAATGGAGCGCTGCCTGACCTCGCCACGGTTCGAAGCGACCAATGCGTTGCCCAGTACGTGGAGACACAACCCATGCAGGTTATAAGCCGGCTCAAAATCCGCATTTTTAGCGCTCTGTTCTACATAGGGCTATTCACTTGCGTTTACCTGGTCCTCCTTGGGGTGCAGAAGCTCGGACTGATCCCCGCAACAGCCTAGCCCATTTGGCGTGACCGTGTGCAACGTACGCGAGCTAAACAGAATCAGCTCACCAATTTAAAACACTCAGAAAAGCTCGGATTAGTATGTGCCTGGCCAATATCCGCTGCTATGATTCCCATTTGCCATCACAAGGTCGTGAAATGAAAAAGAATGGAATCACAACGGTAATGCTTTTACTGGCTCCGCTTGTAGCTAGCGCTGCAATCGAAGATAAGCAAGTGGCATTGTGTGCATCGATGAGCGGCTCCGTTGAGCGTCTCGCTTGTTACGATGAAATTGCCAGTACGAATAATCTCGCACCGAAGACCGTAGCGACGACCAGCGCTGGCAAGGGGCAGTGGTCGACGAGCACGTCTACAGATCCGCTTACCGACAAGTCTATTTACATAGCGATTCTCGACGCTAGCTCTGGACGAGGGCGCTTCGGGGATGGGATCGACTTGGTAGTACGCTGCTCCAAGGGGCAGACTGACTTCTACATAAATTGGGCTTCATTTTTGGGTACCGAAAGCATATCTGTCACTCATCGGATCGGCAGAGCTAAAGCGGTGAAATCGTCGTGGGTAGTCTCTACCGATCACAAATCCTCATTTTTCCCTGGATCGCCAGTGGCTTCACTCAAAGCGATGATTGGTGCAGACACTTTTGTAGCGAATGTGACGCCCTACAGTGAAAACCCTATTACCGCTACATTTGATATTTCAGGTGCTGGTGAAGCAATGAAAGAAATTCGCACTGCGTGCAAGTGGTGATCTAGTTCAGCAACTAGATCGGTCCGAAACAATCATCATTGGAATGTATGACGGATGTGGCCATGAAAAAGCTGATAGCTATTAGTCTACTGCTGGCCGTTGCGATAGCCATTTACACTCAATTCACATTATTCATTGTCCCTCCTATAGGAGTAGTCCCTGAAGGTCGTACGGTGATAATCCTCCGTTTGAATAAAATGAATTTTGTCGATAGCCCCGATGCTATGTGCGACCGGATGCAGGGTGGAGTGAGTTTGCTCTGCCGGGGAATGACAATGGCAGGCGTCGTCGAGAAATCCAAAATCATTGCACGGCTACCCTATTCGGATTGGCTGTACCTTCTCTCGACAAACGGCAAACGCTTCGATCATTAAGATGATCGAGACTTTGATCAATACCAAACGCTGAAGGCTCTGAGTGAATAAAAAAGGGCACTGCACTCTACGTCGTCAAGAAGAGTGCAAGCCTCAAAATTTCTGTTAGTCGCTTTGGTCAAAAAAAGATTTCATCTGCGATAGAGAAGCAAGAAAGTTATCGCGCATCAAGTGATTAGAAGCAACCGTGACCAACTGCATATTCATTTCCACCTCCAAAGCTAAGCAACATGCCCTGCGCGACTCGTGGTCATGACTGGTTGAGTATTTCATAAAGGAGGTAAGCGCTCCCTTTTCCTTATCCTCATAGCGCCATCCCCAGTAGATTCCTGACAAAAGATTAGCTCGGACGCTAAGATATACGATGGCAATACCAACGTTCTCTTTATCTTTGGCGTATCCCATCTCAATCAGCTTTTGACTTATGGCATTTGCAATAAACGCTACCGAAAACTCATGACGAATTATAGGATGCGGATGCGAACCTTGTCCGATATCAATTCTTTCGGGGTAACCATTGTAAAATCGATTATACAGACATCCAAGGGCGCACATAAATATGTAAAGCGCCCCGGCGCTGAAAATATCCTTTCGGATCATATATTTCAACGTGAGATCAATGCCTTCCATGTCGGCAAGTATTTCTCTCGACTGCTCCTTTGAGTTCTCTTCCGAGTTTGAGCCAGATGAGTTCAACTCATAAAATTCAATAAAATCAGTGCCCGCTGACAATTGACTTTTAAGCTTATAGTGACATTGAACCAGGTGACTTAGCTCATGAAAAAACACCCATGCTAGTGCGACCTCGAAATACATGCACCGGCACGCAGTTGCGTCTTCTGTAAATCGCTCATTTCTCCCGACATAAATTTCTTCGAACGAAAAGTAAAACGCATTTCTTTTGTTTCTAGGGATTACTGGAAGCCCCGACCCAAATGTAAAACCCAAGTTCCTAAACTGTGCATTAAGGCCAGCTACATTTGAAGAGTCCTTGACAAACTGCTCAGAGAAAGGAGGAAAAACAAAAGAATCCCGGTATATCTCCCGAATCATGCCCATATTTATTTTAATGACGGCTTCTACGGGCCTTTTGGGATTGGCTATAGCGCAGGCATTGACAGACTCATTCAAAGGACGCTGGACTGTCAGATTCCCACCTAATGGTTTGAAGATGTTTTCATTCGCCCAACACTCCAGCTCATCCAAAATAGTTTTCGAAAGAAGATCGATCATTTCAAATTTTATGAATTGACTCTCAAAATCAATCCGCTGCTGCTTTTCTGGGGAAATCCTGTCCGGCATACCTTCCTCACGCGCTATAAGAAAGGGCCCCGCAGGGCCCATTTGCACTCAAACTGACATCATACTGCTGGCACGCCCTGATCAGCCAGCGGCTGCTCCGGGTGCCGTCTCGGTGTTCTGGTCTTTGAGGTCGGTCGGCGCGTTTGAAGGATCGTTAGCCGATACAGGGCTGATCCAGTTTCTGGTCTGCTCCAGGTACTCCAGGACGCCGATCTGAAGACTACCCCTGTACCCATCCAGTGCTGACTCGTAGTGCAGGAAATCGACGGCAGTGTCATCGATCAGGGATCGTCCGCTGCCGAAGACATGAGCTGGGCCGTATTCCTCGCTTTCTGGATCTTCACCATAGTTGTCGACGAGCAGGCGAACCTTGTCAGTCAGCACCAGCCACTGGAGTGCACGTTCTGAGCTGATCGAAGAAGCAATGGTCAAGGTTGCTGAGAAGTCGGAGTGTCTGGAGTGGGCCGTGAAAAGCGCGCACTTCAGCTTCAAGAAGTCAGGCTCCTTCTTCACCTCAGCGATCATCTCGTCGATGCTATCCAGCGCGAGCAGCGTGAGGTCTACCTGGGTGATAGCCATGGTGTGACCGAAGAAGTGAGCTTTCGCGTAAGAGTCAACCACGGAGGCGACGAGGCGATTCAAGACCTCCAAGTTCTGCTCTTCCTTCCTCATCCGTGGGATGATGTCGATTACTACATAGAAGAAATACGCCGCAATCAAGCCTGTTAGCAAATCGCCAACAATATCTTCGAAAGCCTTCGACTGGAATAACATCACAACATTCGGCCAATTAATTAGCATGTAGTCGCTGGCCATAAACTTAATTTTGACTACGCATAGGCAGACCAAGGCCACGGTTGCCCAGAAAAAAAGCCTCCGCTCAAATCGATCCTTCAGAAATTTAAACATTCCATATCCTCACCAAAAAGGGCCCCGCAGGGCCCTCCGTTTGTACTCAAACAGTCTTACTGAGCCAACCAGGACTCAACTTCAGCGCTGCCGTACTCTGCTTTCCACTCTTTCAGGATCTTGTGGTTGCCGCCTTTGGTCTCAACGACTTCGCCCGAGTGTGGGTTCTTGTAGATTTTCACCTGGCGTGGCTTGCGGGTGCCTGCCTTGGATTCGGTGGCTGCAGGAGCACGACGCGAGGCTTGTGGATCAAGGATTGCAATCACGTTGCGCAAGCTGTAGCCGTACTCGCCGAGCAGAGCGCGAAGCTTGGTTTCGAACTCGACCTCTTTCTTCAGGCCTACGTCGCCTTTCATGGCTTCAAGAGCGGCAAGTTGCTCAGCCAGGTGTTTTTCGAGTTGACGGAATTCAGCAAGACGGGACATGTAATACCACAGATGTTTAGTGCCGCGAGTATAGGGATAAGGCCTGGCGGAATACAGGTTACACAGCTGCATCCGGCGTGATAGACCAGTGCTTACCGTTCCAGCGGAGATCGTTGTTGAAGATTGCGGCCAGCAATTCGAAGTGGCTCGTGGACAGCCTGGGCGAATGGACATTCCCATGAACATTAGCCTCGGGGTTCAGGATGCCGAAGAAGAACGTCGGTAGAGTCACAAAGAAACCGTCCGGAGGCATCATCCTATTGAATTCTTCAATCCAGCGTTTGCGCATAATCGACTTACTCAAAGGCTTAGCCACCTCATCCCTGACCAGCCAGTAACACTCGACGCCATAACGCTCGTACCGCTCCTGACGACGAACGAAATCCCGAGGTGCTGGTACGACCGTTGGGGTTCGATGGCAATCTTGCGGTCACCCACCTCGAAATACACGTCAGCCTTCCAGCGATCCTTTCCCGTACCACCTGGCAATTCCATGCATGGATTCACGCCGTAGAGGTTGAGCGCGCCGATAATCATGTCTTTACCGGCGATGTGCCATTTGGTCTCAGGTGCGGTAGCGCATTCGTCTGAGTAGTGAGCGAAGAACGGCAGGCCGTTGATGCTGGTCTTGAGAACCGCACGGGACGAGCAACACCCCATTTTGAATGCAAATGGGTTTTCAAGGCTCTGGGCCTTCAGGGCGTCCCACTGTGCTGTGGTGTAGTCGCCTGCGTAGACCGGCTGATCGTCATGAGTGAATGCGTCTGGAATCATAGCTGTCCTGTGGCCTACCAGCTGGCAGTAGGCCACAGATCATCAGGCTAGCTCAACTGAGAGCCTGTCCTCATTGTCGGTAGGGCTGAACTCATTCCGCAGTGAGTCGTCACTTCCATAGGTGATGTTGATAAAAGTCAGGATCACGTCTGACCAGCGCGCCTCTTGCTAACGGTCGATGTCCACCACAAATAGTCATTCTGTTGGGCGCCTAAGTACATATTCCTAAAAATTACGAGAGTGCAGCTGCAGGATGTCGAGGGAGTCAAGAGCCTGAAACAACATTGTGAAATCTCCCGTGCAAATCGTTCAGCCGCTGGAGAATACCTTCCTCATACTCTCGCCACGACATGCCATCCACACCTAGGGCAGCATCGCGGTGCAGTGCATAGAAGCTCTGCGTCAATAAGTAAGGTGTGATGAGATGCGGCAGTGCCCCGAACTGCACCGGTTTCCCCCTGTGAGCGTTTCACCTTGCATTGCAACATGCACGACTCTGGATCTGGTTAACTCGCCAATTATTACCAGTATCAAACTTTCATCGACTATCCCCGCCAGCTTTAATTGGCACGCCAAGCGAACGGCAAACATGCACACCGTTAGGACTATTCGCCTGCATGAAAAAGCCCAACCGGCGAAAGTTGGGCTAAGTCACTGGAATACATGGCAAGGACGAAGTAATTAGAAGGCTTAGCCCTTAGCCCCAAAAAAGGTCGATGAGTGTGAATTCATCCTACCCTACTGTCTGCCTTAACGTAGGCAGCGCTTATCAAACCAAAACAGCTCAATGCTCTCGACCAGATGCGTTTGCGCCTGAGAGTGGGGCGCGTTGATCAAATAATTGGTCGCATACGGAATCAACGCTGACGGTACTGGCAATAGAAGCTCCGCCCCCGCATCCAACCTACGATTGCCCACCGACTGCGAGGTCGGCTCATTGGCCTGCCAACCGAGCCGCAACGCTGGCGTCGATCCAATCAGCACGCCTGGAGCCACCTCAATGCGGATCAACTGCAGTGTCGATGGGATGTTCGCCAGGCTCAGGCGCATATGCGCCAATACCTCAACCATGGCCAACGCAGGATGCTCAGCCGTATAGATCACCGAGCGTGGCAAGGTGTGCCAACGGCCATCGGTGTGATGCCCACCCAACCCACTCAACCCCTGGAAGGCTGAAATGCGCCACAGCTGCATCAGAAGATGTCGTGGGTGGTGCGGCGGATATGGGACTCGATCAGGCGGGTACCCGAGTCCATCACCGGCAGGTGCAACGGCGAGATCGCCGGCTGGTCAGGCAGGTAGTCGGCCACAACATCGCCGCTCGCTCATGACCGCAAAACAGTTCGACCGCCTCCGCATACACACGTGTCACGCACCACCCGCTCGGATTCGGCCTCGCTGAACCGTGCATTGCTGCCGGCCTGTCACTTTTGCTCACACCCCCGCCGCCATACCGGCCCTCACGGGCCCTGCAAATCCCGTCACAAACGGGGGCACAGACGGGGGTAAAAATCCAAACCGCAGGCAAAAAAAATCCCGCAAAGCCTCTGGCTCGCGGGATTTCTCTTTCATGTTTGGCGGGAAACCAGGGATTCGAACCCTGGGAACGCTATTAACGTTCGCCGGTTTTCAAGACCGGTGCATTCAACCACTCTGCCAATTTCCCTTGTGCAACACAGGATTATACTAGCCTATCCTGCCTCAGCGGGCGCCATAATACCCGAATGAAACACACTGTCAAACTCTCTGCATAGCTTGTTACAGAGCGTCTGTTATGATCTTTGCGACTGAACGTTTCAAAACTGAAGGAGTGTCGCCATGCGCGAACAGGATTACGCAGTTAATAGCAACGTGCAGGCTGAGCAGCTAGAGGTTAGCCGCGTCCTGCGCAATACATACGGCCTGCTCGCCCTCACCCTCGCATTTAGCGGCGTGATGGCGTATGTGGCGCAGCAGATGCGTGTCGGCTACCCGAATATTTTCGTGGTATTGATCGGCTTCTACGGCCTGTTTTTCCTCACCAACAAGCTGCGCGACTCGGCCTGGGGCCTGGTGTCGGCGTTTGCCCTGACCGGTTTCATGGGGTTCCTGCTGGGCCCTATCCTTAACCGTTACCTGGGCATGCAGGGCGGCGCGGAAGTGGTCAGCTCGGCGTTTGCCATGACGGCCCTGGTGTTTGGTGGCCTGTCGGCCTATGTGCTGATCACCCGCAAGGACATGAGCTTCCTCGGCGGTTTCATCACGGCTGGCTTCTTCGTGTTGCTGGCGGCGGTGCTGGCGAGCATGTTCTTCCAGATCAGCGGCCTGCAATTGGCGATCAGCGCCGGTTTCGTGCTGTTTTCCTCGGTCTGCATTCTGTTCCAGACCAGCGCCATCATTCATGGCGGCGAGCGCAACTACATCATGGCGACCATCAGCCTGTATGTATCGATCTACAACCTGTTTGTCAGCCTGTTGCAGATCTTCGGCATCATGAGCCGCGACGACTGATCCCAGCCTGATCAAAAAGCCCGCTTCGGCGGGCTTTTTGTTGCCTGCGGCTTTATCATTGGCCAAGGTTTGCCGACAGAGTGTTCCATGAAGTTCGCGATTGCGCTTTTTTCCGCCGCCCATGCGCCCTCCTCGCGCCGCGCCCTGCAGTTTGCCCAGGCGGCGCTGGCCGGCGGGCATGAGATTGTGCGGCTGTTTTTCTATCAGGATGGCGTCTACAGCGCCGCCAACTCGGTGGTCACGCCCCAGGATGAGCCGGATATCGCCCAACAATGGCGCGCCTTCGTCAGCGAGCATCAGCTTGATGGCGTAGTCTGTATCGCGGCGGCGTTACGGCGCGGGGTGCTGAATGCCGAGGAAGCCGTGCGCTACCAGCGCAGTGCGGTGAATCTGGATGCGCCGTGGGCGCTGTCGGGCCTTGGGCAATTGCACGATGCCATCCAGGACGCCGACCGCCTGATCTGCTTTGGAGGGCCATAAAATGTCCAGATCCTTGTTGGTAATCAGCCGTCAGGCGCCGTGGTCCGGGCCCAGTGCGCGGGAAGCGCTGGATGTGGTGCTGGCCGGTGGCGCATTCGACTTGCCGATTGGGCTGCTGTTTCTCGATGACGGGGTATTTCAACTGGCCACTGCGCAGGATGCCAAGGCCGTGCAGCAAAAGGACCTGACGGCCAACCTGCAGGCACTCTCGCTGTTTGGCATCGATGATGTGTTCGCCTGCAGCCACAGCCTGGCCGAGCGCGGGTTGACCGCCCCTGATAGTGCACAGCCACTGAGCAGCGCCCAGATTTCCCAGATGATTGACCGTTACGATCAGGTGATGACCCTCTGATGTCGACCTTGCATATGTTGTCCCACTCCCCGTTTACCGACAGCCGCCTGGGCAGTTGCCTACGCCTGTGTGGCGCGCAGGATGCGATCCTGTTGTGCGGCGATGCAACCTATGCCCTGCAAGCCGGCAGCGCCCCCTTCCAGGCCTTGCACGCCAAGGCCCTGAATGTCTTCGTGCTAGCTGAGGATGCCCAGGCCCGTGGCCTGGCGTTGCCGGAGTGGGCTCAACGTGTCGACTACCCAGGTTTTGTGCAGTTGTCGATCGAACACGACAAGGTCAACACCTGGCTATGAACACCCTGACCGTAGGCGCGCGCACCCTTGAGCTGGACAAGGACGGCTACCTGGTTGACCTGAATGCCTGGTCGACCGAGGTGGCCGACGCCCTGGCCAGCGCCGAAGCGCTGGAACTGACCGACGAACACTGGGAAATCCTTGAGCTGCTCAGGGGTTTTTACCAGGAATTCCAGTTGTCCCCGGCCACCCGCCCGCTGATCAAATACACCGCCCTGAAGCTGGGCCCGGAAAAGGGAAACAGCCTGCACCTCAACCGACTGTTCAAAGGCACTCCCGCCAAACTTGCCGCCAAGCTGGCGGGCCTGCCCAGGCCGACGAACTGCTTATGACCGACTTTGCCCCGCTGACCACCGAAACTCCCGCCGAACACCCCTTTGCGCCGTTTGTACGGATCCTCGGCAAAGGCAAGCGCGGCGCCCGCAGCCTGACGCGCGAAGAAGCCCGGGAAGCCATGGGCATGCTGCTCGACGACAAGGTCGAGGACTCCCAGCTCGGCGCGTTCCTGATGCTGCTGCGCCATAAGGAAGAAAGCCCGGAGGAACTCGCCGGTTTCACCGAGGCCCTGCGCGCGCGCCTCAACCCGCCCTCATTGCAAGTCGATGTCGATTGGCCGACCTATGCCGGGAAAAAACGCCACCTGCCGTGGTACCTGCTGGCCGCCAAGTGCCTGGCGCAGAACGGCGTGCGGATTTTCATGCACGGCGGCGGCGCGCACACGGCCGGTCGGTTGTACACCGAACAATTGCTGGGCGAGCTGCAAATTCCACTGTGCCGCAACTGGCAGCAGGTCGAGACCGCCCTGGCGCAAGGCAACCTGGCATTTATGCCACTGGGTGACTGGGCCCCGCAGTTGCAACGCATGATTGACCTGCGCAACATCCTCGGCCTGCGCTCGCCGATCCATTCCCTGGCGCGCATCCTCAACCCGCTGGGTGCACGTTGCGGCCTGCAAAGCATCTTCCACCCCGGCTACCAGGGGGTACACCGCGATGCCAGTGGCTTGCTGGGTGACAACACCCTTGTGATCAAGGGCGATGGCGGCGAGATCGAGATCAATCCCGACACCACCAGCCACTTGTACGGCACTACCGGCGGCGCAAGCTGGGATGAGGAGTGGCCGGCCCTCTCCGCCCAGCGCCACGTCAAGCCGGCCAGCCTCGACCCTGAGCATTTGAAGGCCCTGTGGCGCGGCACGGTGCAAGACAGCTACCCGCAACTGGCGCTGATCGCCACCATGGCCCTGGCCCTGCGCGGCCTGGGGCATCCACGGGAACAGGCCTTCGCCCTGGCCCAACAGTATTGGGACGCGCGGGATAAATCGATTTAATCGATCATTAACCCCGAGCCTTTGCGCTATTTCTTCGGATCCAGACGATTAAACTGCATGCCAACGCTTAATCGCCAAGGAGTCAGTCATGGGTTTGTTGATTGAAGGACGCTGGCATGACCAGTGGTACGAAAGTAGCGCAGATGGCACCTTCCAACGGGAGCAGGCGCAACGCCGTAACTGGGTCACGGCCGATGGCCAACCTGGCCCGAGTGGAGATGGCGGCTTCAAGGCCGAAGCCGGCCGCTACCACTTGTATGTCTCCCTCGCCTGCCCGTGGGCGCACCGGACCCTGATCCTGCGCAAGCTCAAAGGCCTGGAAAGCCTGATCGACGTGTCGGTGGTCAGTTGGTTGATGCTGGAAAATGGCTGGACCTTCGACAAGGCCCATGGCGCTACTGGTGACAAGCTCGACGACTTTACCTACATGCACCAGCGCTACACCGCCGACACCGCCAACTACACCGGGCGCGTTACGGTGCCGGTGCTGTGGGACAAGAAGCTGAACCGCATCGTCAGCAATGAATCGGCGGAGATCATCCGCATGTTCAACAGCGCGTTCAACGGGCTGACCGGCAACACCCTGGACTTCTACCCTGAGGCGCTGCGCCCGACCATCGACGCGCTGAACGGGCGGATCTATCCCGCCGTGAACAATGGCGTGTATCGCGCAGGTTTTGCCACTTCACAGCAGGCGTACGACAGTGCCTTTGATGAGGTATTTGCCGAACTGGATCACCTGGAACAGCACCTGAGCGAGCATCGCTACCTGGCGGGCGAATACCTGACCGAAGCCGATGTACGTTTGTTCACTACCCTGATCCGGTTTGACGCGGTGTATTACAGCCACTTCAAATGCAACCTACGGCGGATTGCGGACTATCCGAATCTGTCGAATTGGCTACGAGAGCTGTATCAATGGCCGGGCGTGGCCGAGACTGTGGATTTTGCCCATATCAAGGGGCATTACTATGCCAGCCACCGCACGATCAATCCTACAGGGATTGTGCCGAAGGGGCCGTTTCAGGCGTTTGCCCGCGAACATGATCGAGACAGACTGAGCGGTAAAGGGATCTGGCGCTGATTCAAGTCTTGCGTTGAATGCACTGACCCCATCGCGGGCAAGCCCGGCTCCCACAGTTGACCTGTGTAGCCGGGCGAACAGGTTAGACCTGGGACTGGGCGCCCTCGAACCACTTCAGCTTCTCACGCAACACCACCACTTCTCCTACGATCACCAGCGTCGGCGCATGCACTTCATGCTTCGCCACCAGGCGCGGCAGGTCAGCCAGGGTGCCGGTAAACACACGCTGGTTGGATGTAGTGCCCTGCTGGATCAGCGCAGCCGGAGTGTCCGCCGCACGACCATGGCGGATCAATTGTTCGCAGATAATCGGCAAGCCGATCAAGCCCATGTAGAACACCAGGGTCTGCGACGGTCCCACCAGGTCATTCCAGGGCAGATCCGAGGTGCCGTCTTTCAGGTGCCCGGTGATAAAGCGTACTGATTGCGCATAATCGCGATGGGTCAGGGGGATGCCAGCGTAAGCCGCACAACCACTGGCCGCGGTAATCCCCGGCACCACCTGGAACGGGATGCCATGGGCCGCCAGTTCCTCGATTTCTTCGCCGCCACGCCCAAAAATAAACGGGTCGCCGCCCTTGAGGCGCAGCACCCGCTTGCCCTGCCTGGCCAGGTTCACCAGTTGCTGGTTGATCTGCTCTTGCGGCACGGCGTGATCGGCGCGGCGCTTGCCGACATACACGCGCTCGGCATCGCGC
Organism: Pseudomonas sp. ICMP 8385; assembly: GCF_002699915.1. Classification (NCBI taxonomy): domain Bacteria; kingdom Pseudomonadati; phylum Pseudomonadota; class Gammaproteobacteria; order Pseudomonadales; family Pseudomonadaceae; genus Pseudomonas; species Pseudomonas sp. ICMP 8385. The sequence goes on from NZ_LKBY01000103.1 coordinate 18,178, forward strand.
CGGCACAGTTCAAGAATCGCGGGCGCCACCAGGCGGTCATACAGCACCACATCGGCTTGCTGCATCAAACGCAGGGCGCGGAAGGTCAGGAGGTCCGGGTCACCGGGGCCTGCGCCCACCAGATACACTTCACCCGGCGCGTGGGGCGGCTTGCCGTTGACTTTCGCCACCAGCAAACGCTCGGCTTCATCGCCCTGCCCGGCCAGTTGCCGATCGGCAATCGGCCCCTGGAAAACCTCTTCCCAGAAGGCCCGACGTTGCTGCACATCAGGATACAAACCTTTGACCTGCGCCCGAAAGCGCGCGGCCAGCCCGGCCAATTGGCCATAGGTGGACGGAATCCAGGTTTCCAGCTTGGCACGGATCAAGCGTGCCAGCACCGGCGCATCGCCGCCACTGGACACCGCAATCACCAAGGGCGAGCGGTCGACAATCGCCGGGAAGATCACGCTGCACAAGGCCGGCGCGTCCACCACATTGACCGGCACACACCGGCGCCGGGCCTCGCTGGATACTTGCGCATTCAGCGGCTCGTCGTCGGTTGCCGCGATGACCAGGGTGCAGCCATCAAGGTCTGCCGCCTGGTAACCACGCACAATCAGTTCACCGCCACTGCCCTGTACCAGTTCACGCAACGGGTCTTCAATCAGGGGAGCAACTACCCGCAACAACGCGCCGGCATCGGCCAGCAGCCGGGATTTGCGCAAGGCAATCTCCCCGCCACCGACGACCAACACACGGCTACCGCGCAGGTTATGGAACAGTGGCAGAAATTCCATTTAGCCGATGACCTCAACGCCCGCCATGTACGGCTTGAGCACTTCAGGTACGCGGATCGAACCGTCGGCCTGCTGGTAGTTTTCCAGCACCGCGACCAGGGTACGGCCTACGGCCAGGCCCGAGCCGTTGAGGGTGTGGACCAATTCCGGCTTGCCGGTTTCCGGGTTGCGGAAACGCGCCTGCATGCGCCGGGCCTGGAAATCACCGCAGTTGGAGCACGAGGAGATCTCGCGGTATTTGTCCTGGCTCGGCACCCACACTTCCAGGTCATAGGTCTTCACCGCACTGAACCCCATGTCGCCAGTGCACAGCGCCAATACGCGGTACGGCAGCTCCAGCAGTTGCAGGACGCGCTCGGCGTTGGCCGTCAGGCCTTCCAGGGCCGCCATGGAGGTCGAGGGCTCGACCACCTGCACCATCTCGACCTTGTCGAACTGGTGCTGGCGGATCATGCCACGGGTGTCACGGCCTGAGGCACCGGCCTCACTGCGAAAGCACGGGCTGTGGGCGACAAACTTGATCGGCAACTGCTTGGCGTCGAGGATCTCGCCGGCCACGATGTTGGTCAGCGACACTTCGGCGGTCGGGATCAGGTACAGATCGGCTTCGCCATCGCGGCTGATCTTGAACAGGTCTTCCTCGAACTTCGGCAGCTGGCTGGTGCCCATCAGCGCCGGGGCCTGCACCAGGTACGGGGTGTAAGCCTCTTCGTAACCGTGCTCGCCGGTGTGCAGGTTGAGCATGAACTGCGCCAGGGCCCGATGCATGCGCGCGATCGGGCCGCGCAGCAAGGCAAAGCGCGCACCGGACATTTTGGCGGCGGTTTCAAAATCCAGGCCGCCGGTCAATTCGCCCAGGGCGACGTGGTCCTTGATCTCGAAATCAAAGGTTTTTGGCGTGCCCCAGCGGCGCACTTCGACGTTGCCGTCTTCATCTTCACCGACCGGCACCGACTCGTGCGGCAGGTTGGGAATGCCCAGCAGGATCGAATCCAGCTCGGACTGAATCTTGTCCAGCTCAACTTTACCGTCGGACAGCTCGCTGCCCATGCGCTCGACGTCCGCCATCAACGGCGCGATGTCTTCGCCACGCTGCTTGGCCTGACCGATGGATTTGGAGCGCGCATTGCGTTCAGCCTGCAGTGCTTCGGTGCGGGTCTGGACGGTCTTGCGCTGTTCTTCCAGCGCTTCGATGCGCGCAACATCCAAGGCAAAGCCACGGGATGCCAGGCGGTCCGCTACGTCCTGAAGGTTGCTACGTAACAGTTTGGAATCGAGCATGTCGGTCTCTCGTTTATCAAAGTTTGGTCAAGGACAGGCCGGCCCAGGTGGCAAGCAGCCCGCCGAATACACTGATGGCCGCATAGCCTATTGCCAGCGGCACTTGCCCACTTTCCAGCAGGCGCACGGTATCCAGTGAAAAGGATGAAAAGGTGGTCAGGCCGCCAAGGAAGCCCACCATCAACCCGGCGCGCACTTCAACAGGCACCTCCGGGCGTAACAGAAACAGGCCGTATAACACGCCGATCAGCAGGCAGCCCACGATATTAACGGCCAGCGTCGCGGTATAGAAGTGTTTCGGCCAATTGGCGCTGATCCAATTGCCAGTGACAAAGCGCAATAACGTACCGGCTACACCGCCAACGGAGACTGCGGCCACCAAGGCAATCATGGTTTTCTCCGCTGTTTGGGACTCAGGCGGTCAAGTTGCGCCAGGTGATTGAGCTTTTCCCCGATCTTCAGCTCCAGGCCACGGGGCACCGGCTGGTAGAACGGCTGTGGCGCAAGGTCGTCGGGAAAGTAGTCTTCACCGGCGGCATAGGCATCCGGCTCATCGTGGGCATAGCGGTATTCGTCGCCATAACCCAGTTGTTTCATCAGCTTGGTCGGTGCATTGCGCAGGTGCAGCGGGACCTCCAGCGAGCCGTGCTCGGCCGCCGCCCGCAAGGCCGACTTGAAGCCCATGTACACCGCATTGCTTTTCGGTGCGCAAGCCAGGTAGGTGATGGCCTGCGCCACCGCCAACTCGCCTTCCGGGCTGCCCAGGCGCTCCTGGACTTCCCAGGCCGCCAGGCATAGGCTCAGGGCCCGCGGGTCGGCATTGCCGATGTCTTCGCTGGCCATGCGCACCACGCGCCGGGCCAGGTACAGCGGGTCGCAGCCGCCATCGATCATGCGCGCAAACCAATACAGTGCGCCGTCCGGGTTGGAGCCGCGCACGGATTTGTGCAGCGCGGAAATCTGGTCGTAGAAGGCCTCGCCGCCCTTGTCGAAGCGCCGTCGGGTATCGCCCAGCAGGCTTTGCAGCAGGTCGACGCCAATCTCGCTATTGTCTTCGGCCAGGTCCGAGGCGTTTTCCAACAGGTTGAGAAACCGCCGGCCATCGCCGTCAGCCGCTGCCAGCAAAATCTTGAAACCCTCATCCCCCAGGCTCAGGTGGCGCTTGCCCAGGCCCTTGTCTTCGCTCAGCGCCCGCTGCAGCAGCTTCTGCATCGCCGCTTCGTCGAGACTCTTGAGCACATACACCCGCGCCCGCGAGAGCAAGGCGTTGTTCAGTTCAAACGAGGGGTTTTCCGTAGTGGCGCCAATAAAAATCAGCGTGCCGTCTTCCACATAAGGCAGGAACGCATCCTGCTGCGACTTGTTGAAGCGATGCACTTCGTCCACAAACAGGATGGTGCGCCGGCCGTACTGCCCGGCCTGTTGCTTGGCGACTTCCACCGCCTGGCGGATTTCCTTGACCCCGGCCAATACCGCCGAGACCGTTTCAAAGTGTGCATCCGAGACTTTCGCCAGCAGCCGCGCCAGGGTGGTCTTGCCCACCCCCGGCGGCCCCCAAAAGATCATCGAGTGCAGGGCACCCTGCTCCAGGGCTTCGCGCAGGGGCTTGCCGCGAGCCAGCAAGTGCTCCTGCCCGACATACTCATCCAGGTTGGTCGAGCGCAGGCGCGCGGCCAAAGGCTGGGCAATCGGGTCACTGCGAAACAGGTCCATGGGCTGCGTTTTACTCCTGGATCACATCGGCACCCTTGGGGATGTCGAACTTGAACGTGGAGGCCGGAACCGGCTCATTGGCCTTGACCCCGGTGAACAGGATATTGGTGCGCTGGCCGACGCTGTCAACCAGTTGCATATCATTGATCACGCCGTTGCGAAACGACAGGCGCAGGCTGTCGAACAGCGTGTCCTTGGACTTGGGCTTGAGGGTGAAGTCGATCACGTTGCTTTGTTGCTTGGACGTGATCTCGAAACTCTCGCTGATCTGCGACACATCACCCGACAGCAGCAAGGCCGGGGTCTGGCTCAGGCGCGGGTCGAGGGTCTTGATGGTCGCCTGCTCCAGGTCCGGGTCCCACAGCGTGACTTTCTTGCCATCGGAAACGATGGTCTGCTCGTTGGGCGCGTCGGTTTTCCAGAAGAACAGGCCTGGACGCTGCACGGCCATTTCACCGGCCGTTTCCTGCAACTGCGTGCCGCCACCGTCCAGGGTCAACTGGGAAAAGCGCGCAGTCAGGGTCTTGGATTTGTCCAGCAGGTTGGTCAGGCTCGCGACAGATGCCTGGTCGGCGTGGGCCGAAAACGCGGTCAGGGCCAATGCCGGCAACAACAGCATGCGGATAAGACGCATGGGAGTCCTCATAGAATGATGTGAAAGGCGCGCTGCGTGCTACCACGCGGCGCGAGGTCAGTCGCGCATCGGCCCGGGCGCGATCACTTCGCGCGAGCCGTTGGTGTTCATGGCCGTGACGACGCCGGCCATTTCCATGGATTCGATCATACGCGCGGCGCGGTTGTAGCCGATCTTCAGTTTACGCTGCACCGCCGAGATCGAGGCGCGACGGCTTTCCAGCACGAACGCCACCGCTTCGTCGTACAGCGCGTCGGTCTCGGCATCATCGTCGCCGCCACCGCTGCCACCGTCGAAGCCGCTGCCGGCCTCCTCGACACCCGCCAGGATATCGTCGTTGTATTCCGGCGCGCCGCGCAGTTTCCACGCCTCGACCACACGGTGCACTTCGTCATCGGAAACGAAGGCGCCATGAACGCGGATCGGCAGGCTGGTGCCGGGCGGCATATAGAGCATGTCACCATGACCCAGCAGTTGCTCGGCGCCACCCTGGTCGATGATGGTCCGCGAGTCGATCTTGCTCGATACCTGGAACGCCATGCGGGTCGGGATGTTGGCCTTGATCAGGCCGGTGATCACGTCCACCGACGGCCGCTGGGTCGCGAGGATCAAGTGGATCCCCGCAGCACGGGCCTTTTGTGCGATACGGGCGATCAGCTCTTCGACCTTCTTGCCGACGATCATCATCATATCGGCGAATTCGTCGACCACCACGACAATGGTCGGCAGCTTGGTCAGCAGCGGCGCTTCATCGTGAATGCTTTCGCGCTTGTACAGCGGGTCGGTCAAGGGCGTGCCGGCGTCCTGGGCTTCCTTGACCTTGGCATTGAAGCCGGACAGGTTACGCACGCCCATCTTCGCCATCAGCTTGTAGCGCCGCTCCATCTCGGCCACGCTCCAGCGCAGGGCGTTGGCAGCGTCCTTCATGTCGGTCACCACCGGGCACAGCAGGTGCGGGATGCCTTCGTAGATCGACAGTTCGAGCATCTTCGGGTCGATCATGATCAGCTTGGCGTCTTCTGGGCCGGACTTGAACAGGATCGACAGGATCATTGCGTTCACCCCCACCGACTTACCGGAACCAGTGGTACCGGCAACCAGCAGGTGGGGCATTTTCGCCAGGTCAGTGATTACCGGCTTGCCGCCGATATCGTGCCCCAGGGCCAGGGTAACCGGCGACTTGAAGTTGTCGTATTCCGGGGTCGACAGCACTTCGGAGAAGCGCACGATCTGCCGGTCTTCGTTGGGAATCTCGATGCCCACGGTGGTCTTGCCGGGGATCACTTCCACCACACGCACGCTGGTCACGGCCAGGGAACGCGCCAGGTCCTTGGCCAGGTTGGCAATACGGCTGACCTTGACCCCAGCGGCCGGCTGGATTTCGTAACGGGTAATCACCGGGCCAGGGTGGATCGAGTCCACCGACACCTCGACGCCAAACTCCTTGAGTTTGATTTCCAGCAGATGGCCGACGGCCGCCAGGGATTCCGGGGAATAGTTGAGCTGTTTCTTTTCGGCCGGGTCGAGGATCGAGATCGGCGGCAAGGTGCCTTCGACGGCGCTGTCGATAAACAGCGGCGCCTGTTTTTCCTTCTGCACCCGATGGCTGGGCTCGGGCGCCTTGACCGGCGCGGGAGCGATAACCGGCGGCACTTGCTTCTCGCGGTCGGACATGTGCTTGGTCAGGGCCTGCTCGCGTTCGATCAGGCGTTCCTTGACCTTGGCCTGCTCACGGCGGTCCGGCGTACTCGGGGCCACCACTTCATTGACCCGAGTGTCGACTTCACGCAACTGCGCCACCATGCGCTTGCGGTCCACACGGGCGGCCCACCAGCGGTTGGCGGCGCCCTGGAACAGCTCGAACAGGTCGAGGGTGATCTTGCCGGTCACATCCATGACCTTGAACCACGACAAGTCGGTAAATACCGTCAGGCCAAACAGGAACAGGGCAATGAACATCAGCGTGCTGCCCTGGATATTCAGGGTCTTGCGGGCCAGGTCACCGAGGCTTTCGCCCAGGGCACCCCCCGCACCCGCCGGCAGGCCGGTCGGGGCATGGAAGTGGATATGCGCCAGCGCCGCGCCCGACAACACCAGGAACACCAGGCCGATCAGGCGCCAGGAAAACAGCCAACCGCTCCACTGCCACGGCTCATGGCGCTGGCGGAAGATCTGCCAGGTCTTGATCGCCAGCAACAACGGGAAGATATAGGCGAAATAGCCGAGGATCATGAACAGGATATCGGCGCTGTAGGAACCCACAGGTCCGCCGAAGTTCTGCACATCGTCGATCTTGCTGTTATGGCTCCAGCCCGGATCATCCTTGCCATAGGTCAACAAGGCCATCATCAGGAACAGGCATAAAGCACCGATGGCAATCAGCGCGCCTTCCTTGAGCCGATAGTGCAAGTGCTGGCGCCAGGCCGGTACCACTGCTGTTTTGGGTGCTGCGGCGGATTTCTTCAAAACGGGTCTTTTCCTGCGCCTTAAGCGCGTCCAACAGTTGAATGACGATAAAAATACTGCCCAATCCGGGCAGATGAAAAGTGAACGAGCGTCGTCAAGCGTCCTTTAACACTCCGAGACTGAATCATGAACGGGCGTTAACGCCAGCCCACAAGGACATCGTGTCGCCATTGTACGGGTTTGTGTGCCCGTTGCCACGCTGCCGGCCTCGCTCAGGAAACCTAGGCAAGCGCATTGGCCATACGCCTCAATTTGAGCATGCATTGTCTTTACTGACAAAGGCTTATGAGCTGTTTTTAGCAGACTGGACAAGCTTTGCCCCGCATTCCCGCCCAACGGATGGCGAGATGACGCGATTACGACCGCATCACCGCTGTAGAGTTGCAGAAACACCCGCTCATGCATCAGGGTACGGATTACGTGATCGGGCTGGCCGAGTGGCGCCGGGTCGACAATAATCACTGCCTACGCGGCGGGCTCCGGCCTGTCACCGCCCTCCCCTTCCGTAAGCCCGACTACCATGCTCACCTGGTTGCAACGCAACACCCTGACGTTTCCACCGCTGGCCAAGGCCATGCGTGAACCCAACGGCCTGCTGGCAGCCGGCGGCGACCTGTCCGCCGACCGCCTGGTCCAGGCCTATCGCCATGGCTGCTTCCCCTGGTTCTCGGAGGGCCAGCCGATCCTGTGGTGGTCGCCAGACCCACGCACGGTACTGTTCCCCGCCGAGCTGCACGTGTCCCGCAGCCTCGCCAAGCTGCTGCGCCAGCAACGCTATGAGGTGACCTTCGACCAGGACTTTGCCGCCGTCATCCAGGCCTGCGCTGCCCCTCGCAGCTATGCAGACGGCACCTGGATCACCAAGGCCATGCAAAACGCCTACCTGCAACTGCACCAGCGGGGTTATGCCCATTCCGTCGAGGTATGGGACCAGGGCGAACTGGTCGGCGGCCTGTATGGCCTGGCCATGGGCCGGCTGTTTTTTGGCGAATCGATGTTCAGCCGCGCAGACAATGCCTCGAAATACGGCTTCGCCACCCTAGTCAGACAATTGCAGGCCTGGGGCTTTGTGCTGATTGACTGCCAGATGCCCACCGACCACCTGCACAGCCTCGGCGCCCGCGCCATCCCCCGCAGCGACTTTGCCGGCTACCTGAGCGACCACCTTGATCAAGCCAGCAGCGGGCCATGGGTTTCTTAGGCGACATGCGCACACCTGGCTTACACTTATTTCAACGCTTATCCGAGGGTTGATCATGACCGAGTTGGCGCGCTTGAAGTTTTATGCCACTCAACCCCACTCTTGCAGCTACCTGCCCGAAGAACAGGCCACTACGCTGTTCCTCGACCCCAGCCAGCCGATGGACGTGCATGTGTATGCCGATCTGTCAGAGATGGGCTTTCGGCGCAGCGGCGACCACCTGTACCGGCCGCACTGCCAAAACTGCAACGCCTGTGTGCCGGCGCGTATCCCCGTGGGGCAATTCTTGGCGGACCGTAATCAAAAACGCATCCTCAAGCGTAATGCCGACCTGACCGTGACCCCCGCCAAGCCCGGCTTCAGCGAAGAGTACTTCGATCTCTACCAGCGCTACATTGAACAACGCCACGCCGACGGCGACATGTTCCCCCCCAGCCGCGACCAGTTTTCCACGTTTTTGGTACGTGACCTGCCATTCTCGCGCTTCTACGAGTTCCGCCTAGAAGGCAAACTGCTAGCGGTCGCGGTCACGGACCTGTTGCCCAATGGCTTGTCGGCGGTCTACACCTTTTACGAGCCCGCCGAAGAACGCCGCAGCCTCGGGCGCTTTGCCATTTTGTGGCAAATCGGTGAAGCCTCCCGGCAAAAACTGGACGCGGTGTACCTTGGATACTGGATCAAAAACTGCAAAAAGATGAACTACAAGACCCAATATCGGCCCATTGAGCTGCTGATTAATCAAAGATGGGTCACGCTTAACTAGAACCCCTTGGCTTGAACACCCTTTTTCGGGCACAATGCACGCCGCTTTTGCCTGGCGCAGTTGCACCGGGCCATTCACTGGATACCGAGGGCTTTACTGCATGTCGAAAGAAGACAGCTTCGAAATGGAAGGCACTGTCGTCGACACCCTGCCCAACACCATGTTTCGCGTGGAGTTGGAAAATGGGCACGTCGTAACCGCGCATATCTCCGGCAAGATGCGCAAGAACTACATTCGTATTCTTACCGGTGACAAAGTGCGCGTCGAGCTGACGCCCTATGACTTGAGCAAAGGGCGCATCACTTACCGCGCTCGCTAAACAAGTCAATACAAGACGCCCGGTTATGCCGGGCGTTTTTGTGTGTGTGGGATTTAACCAGCACCGCAGAATGAGTGTGGGAGCTGGCTTTGCTGCGATAGCGGAGTGTCAGCCAACAGGCCTGTGACTGACACTCCGCTATCGCAGGCAAGCCAGCTCCCACATTTGATCTTCATTGACTGGGATTTGGCGGGCAGCAAAAAGGCGCCTTTCGGCGCCTTTTCTATTGCTGTCAAACATCAGGCCATTTCGGCCGTGGTCTCGAACTCGAAGGTCAGCTCGCCGTCCTTCAAGTCGATATGCACCACGCCACCATGGTCGGAAAGCTCGCCGAACAGGATCTCTTCGGCCAGTGGCCGCTTGATCTTGTCCTGGATCAGGCGCGCCATTGGGCGGGCGCCCATTGCCGCGTCGTAGCCGCCCTCGGCGATCCAGCTGCGTGCCGCTTCCGTCACCTCCAACTGCACACGCTTGTCTTCCAACTGCGCCTGCAGCTCGGTAAGGAACTTGTCCACCACGCTCTTGATCACCTCATGGCTGAGGCGACCAAACTGGATAATGGTGTCCAGGCGGTTACGGAATTCCGGCGTGAAGCTCTTCTTGATCACTTCCATCGCATCGGAAGAGTGATCCTGATGAGTAAAGCCAATGGAAGCCCGCGCGGCCGTCTCGGCACCGGCGTTGGTGGTCATGATCACGATGACGTTGCGGAAGTCCGCCTTGCGCCCGTTGTTGTCGGTCAGGGTCCCGTGGTCCATGACCTGCAGCAGCAGGTTGAAGACTTCCGGGTGGGCCTTTTCGATTTCATCGAGCAGCAGTACGCAATGCGGCTGCTTGGTGATCGCCTCGGTCAACAGGCCGCCCTGGTCGAACCCGACATAGCCCGGAGGCGCACCGATCAGGCGCGACACGGTATGCCGCTCCATGTATTCGGACATGTCGAACCGCACCAGCTCAATGCCCATGGCCTTGGCCAACTGCCGCGCCGCTTCGGTCTTGCCGACGCCGGTAGGGCCGGCGAACAGGAACGAACCCACCGGTTTATCCGGCGACTTGAGGCCGGCCCGGGACAGCTTGATCGCCGTCGACAGCGAATCAATCGCCGCATCCTGGCCAAACACCGTCAGCTTGAGGTCGCGCTCCAGGTTACGCAGCAGCTCCTTGTCGGAACTGGTGACGTGTTTTGGCGGGATTCGCGCAATTTTCGCCACGATATCCTCGACCTGCGCCACTTCAATGCGCTTCACCCGCTTCTCGACCGGCTGCAGGCGCTGGTAAGCCCCCGCTTCGTCGATCACATCGATGGCCTTGTCCGGCATATGCCGGTCATTGATGTAGCGCGACGCCAGCTCAGCGGCCGCACGCAACGCCTCATCGCTGTACTCGATGCCGTGGTGCGCCTCGAAACGCCCTTTGAGCCCACGCAGGATGCCAATGGTGTCTTCGACCGACGGCTCGGACACATCGACTTTCTGGAAGCGACGCGCCAGGGCACGGTCTTTCTCGAAGATCCCGCGAAACTCCTGGAACGTGGTCGAGCCGATGCAGCGGATATCCCCCGAAGACAACAGCGGCTTGAGCAGGTTGGACGCATCCATCACCCCACCGGAAGCCGCACCGGCGCCAATGATCGTGTGGATCTCATCAATGAACAAAATCGCCTGCGGACGCTTTTTCAGCTCGCCAAGCAATGCCTTGAAACGCTTTTCAAAGTCGCCACGGTACTTGGTCCCGGCGAGCAACGCGCCCAGGTCAAGGGAGTACACAACGCTATTGGCCAGCAGGTCAGGCACCTGGTTATCAACAATGCGCTTGGCCAGGCCTTCGGCAATCGCGGTCTTGCCCACGCCTGCCTCGCCCACCAGCAGCGGGTTGTTCTTGCGACGGCGCGCGAGGATCTGCGCAACACGCTCAACTTCCATCTCGCGCCCCACCAGCGGGTCGATCCGCCCCTGGCGCGCCAGTTCGTTGAGATTGCTGGCGTAGGCATCCAGCGGGTTGCTTGAAGAAGAAGACTCACCGCCCTCGTCGTCCTGCATATCCTGCTCACCCTCGGAGTGATCGCCATGCCCTGGCACTTTCGAGATGCCATGGGCGATGTAGTTGACGACATCGATACGCGCCACGCTCTGCTGCTTGAGCAGGAACACTGCCTGGCTTTCCTGCTCGCTGAAGATGGCAACCAATACATTGGCGCCGGTCACTTCACGTTTGCCGGAGCTCTGCACATGGAACACGGCGCGCTGCAACACCCGCTGGAAGCCCAGGGTTGGCTGGGTCTCACGGTCCTCGTCATGCACGGGGATCAGTGGCGTGGTGGAGTCGATGAACTCCTGCAGGTCATGCTTGAGCTTGTCGAGGTTGGCGCCACACGCACGCAGAACCGTGGCGGCAGCTTCGTTATCCAAAAGTGCCAGCAGCAGGTGCTCGACGGTCATGAATTCATGACGCTTCGAGCGGGCCTCCTTGAAGGCAAGATTGAGGGTGACTTCGAGCTCGCGGTTTAACATAGCTTCACCTCATACCCAAGTGGTCGGCGTTAACCGTCCTTCTCGATTTCACAGAGTAGCGGATGCTGGCTTTCCCTGGCGTACTGGTTGACCTGCATGGCCTTTGTCTCGGCGATGTCACGGGTAAACACTCCACATACTGCCCGTCCTTCTGTATGAACGGCCAGCATTACCTTGGTCGCCAACTCGCGGTTCAGATTAAAAAACACCTCGAGTACTTCGACGACGAAATCCATCGGCGTGTAGTCATCATTGAACAAAACCACCTTGTACATCGGTGGTGCCTGTAAAGCAGGCTTGGCCTCCTGAACAGCGATGCCTGCAGAACCGTCATCGTCTTCTAGATGATCCGGGCGATCCTGATTGAATGTTAGTCGAATCTGGCTGAATGCATGCATGGAAAGAAAGGTTCGTCAGTTGTGCATTTACAGTGATGGGGGCGACCTGTCAGAAATTCAACTCCGACCGACTGGTCACCTTGACTATCGGCAAAACGGTGTTACAACCAATAGAACCCACAGTGGGTAAAAAAGGTCCGCGCAGTCAACCTTATTTATTCGGGTTAGGACGGATAAACTGGATGATACTCCAGTGATGGAGTCTGGTGCAGAGGGATATGGGTATGTCTGGCGTCAAGATCAGTGGCAAGGTCAAATGGTTCAATAATGCCAAGGGCTACGGCTTCATTAATGAAGACGGCAAGGAAGAAGACCTTTTTGCGCATTACTCGGCGATCACCATGGAGGGTTACAAAACGCTGAAAGCAGGCCAACTGGTGACCTTTGAAGTCATCCAGGGCCCCAAGGGCCTGCATGCTGTCGAAATTTGTGCAGCAACGGCTCCGCCTGGAAAATCCCACGAAGACAAGCACGACAAGGCAGACAACTGCGCTCATTCCAAAAAGAAGCAAACGGCCTGATCAGCCACTGAGTAGCAACCCTGCAAAAAAAAACGGCCATCCCGAGCAATCAGGATGGCCGTTTTTTATAGCTTTGGACTTACATATGCGAAATCAACGCATCGCCGAAGCCCGACGACGACACCAGCTTGGCGCCCTCCATCAAGCGCTCGAAGTCATAGGTCACGGTCTTGGCCGAAATCGCCCCGTTGGTGCCCTTGATGATCAGGTCAGCCGCTTCGGTCCAGCCCATATGGCGCAGCATCATTTCCGCCGACAGGATCAGTGAACCCGGGTTGACCTGGTCCTTGCCGGCATATTTTGGTGCCGTGCCGTGGGTGGCTTCAAACATGGCCACGGTGTCAGACAGGTTGGCGCCCGGTGCAATACCGATGCCCCCCACTTCTGCCGCCAGGGCGTCGGACAGGTAGTCGCCGTTGAGGTTCAGGGTGGCGATCACATCGTATTCGGCCGGACGCAGCAGGATCTGCTGGAGCATGGCGTCGGCAATCGCATCCTTGACCACCACATTGCGGCCGGTGCGCGGGTTCTTGAACTGCATCCACGGCCCGCCATCGAGCAGGGTCGCACCGAACTCTTCGGCCGCCACTTCGTAGGCCCACTCCTTGAAGGCACCTTCGGTGAACTTCATGATGTTGCCTTTGTGCACGATGGTCAGCGACTCACGGTCGTTATCCACCACATATTGCAGGGCCTTGCGCGCCAGGCGCTTGGTGCCCTCCTTGGAAACCGGCTTGACGCCAATCCCGCAATCCTGGTCGAAACGGATCTTGGTGACGCCCATTTCCTCTTTGAGGAACTTGATGACCTTGATGGCTTCCGGCGAACCGGCCTTCCACTCGATGCCGGCGTAAATATCCTCGGAGTTCTCACGGAAGATGGTCATGTCCACATCGCCGGGCTTCTTGACCGGGCTTGGCACACCTTCAAACCAACGCACCGGGCGCAGGCAGACATACAGATCCAGCTGCTGGCGCAGGGCCACGTTCAGCGAGCGGATACCGCCCCCGACCGGCGTGGTCAGCGGGCCCTTGATGGAAACCACGTAATCCTTGACCGCGTCCAGGGTTTCCTGGGGCAGCCAGGTGTCCTGGTCGTAAACCTGAGTGGCCTTCTCGCCGGCATACACCTCCATCCAGGAGATTTTGCGCTTGCCGCCGTAGGCCTTGTTAACAGCTGCATCGACCACCTTGATCATCACCGGGCTGATGTCGACGCCAATACCGTCACCTTCGATGAAAGGGATGATCGGGTTGTCAGGAACATTGAGAGAATGGTCTGCGTTGACGGTGATTTTGTCGCCGACTGCCGGAACCTGAATCTTCTTGTATCCCATGCTGAACTCCGTTTGTGGATTGAACATCTGGCTGTGCCCGAGCCTACTCCAGTTGAATGTGGACTGGAACCTTGCGCCCGGCACATTTGCTGCGAAAAACCTAGATTTAGTGGTCTACAACCTTGAAACAAAAGGGAAAAACGCCAAACTTGAGCACTACGTGCGACTTTAGGCGCAATCCGGTCCCTGCGACCTTTAGACCAATGGACGACCCACCTTTTGTATGAAGGCTCGGCGTAAGCATAGCGACCTATGTATAATGCCGCCGCTGACCAAAGAGTCACGATGGCCGACCGCTCTATATCGAGCACCTGCGCCTGAAAAAGCCGGGCTGCCACCGTAGCCCACCCGCTTGACGCTCGACTGATGCAACCCAACATCACCGCGAAGAAACATCGACATTCGGCTCATGGATGACTTTGAACGAACGCGCTTTACCCGGCGCATCTCGAGTTTCCGCGCACGCTTTTAGCAAAGAAGAGAGTTAATCCGAATATGCCCACCCGCTCGAAGATCATCTATACCTTCACCGACGAAGCCCCAGCCCTCGCCACCTATTCACTGCTGCCTATCGTAGAGGCCTTCACCGCTTCCGCTGATATTGAAGTGGAAACCCGCGATATCTCCCTCGCAGGGCGCATCCTCGCAAGCTTCCCCGAGCAACTGGGCACCAAGGCCGTTGCGGACCACCTCGCCGAACTGGGCGCCCTGGCCGTGACCCCTGAAGCCAATATCATCAAGCTGCCCAACATCAGCGCCTCGACCCCGCAGCTGCAAGCCGCGATCAAGGAACTGCAGGCCCAGGGCTACGCCCTGCCGGACTACCCGGAAACCGTAACCACCGACGCGGAAAAAGAAACCCGTGCACGTTACGACAAGGTCAAGGGCAGCGCCGTGAACCCGGTCCTGCGCGAAGGCAACTCCGACCGCCGCGCGCCCCTGTCGGTCAAGAACTACGCACGCAAGCACCCGCACAAAATGGGCGCCTGGGCCGCTGACTCCAAGTCCCACGTGGCTCACATGAGCAACGGCGACTTCTACGGCAGCGAAAAAGCCGTACAGATCGAAGCGGCCGATGCTGTCAAAATCGAGTTGGTCGGCAAGGATGGCAGCACCACCGTCCTGAAAGAAAAGACCAGCGCACTGGCCGGCGAAATCCTCGACAGCGCCGTGCTGAGCAAGAACGCCCTGCGCGCGTTCATTGCCGCCGAAATCGAAGACGCCAAGCAACAGGGCGTGCTGCTGTCGGTTCACCTCAAAGCCACCATGATGAAGGTCTCCGACCCGATCATGTTCGGCCAGATCGTTGCCGAGTTCTATAAAGACGCCCTGGCCAAGCACGCGACCGTGCTGGAAGAGATCGGCTTCAACCTGAACAACGGCATCGGCGACCTGTACGCCCGCATCAAGGCCCTGCCGGCCGACCAGCAAGCGCAGATCGAAGCCGACATCCAGGCGGTCTACGCCGCTCGCCCATCGCTTGCGATGGTCAACTCCGACAAAGGCATCACCAACCTGCACGTACCGAGCGACGTGATCGTCGACGCCTCGATGCCAGCCATGATCCGTGACTCCGGCAAGATGTGGGGCACTGACGGTCAGTTGCACGACACCAAGGCCGTGATCCCGGATCGCTGCTACGCCACCATCTACCAGGCGGTCATCGAAGACTGCAAGGCCCATGGCGCCTTCGACCCTACCACCATGGGCAGCGTGCCAAACGTTGGCCTGATGGCGAAGAAGGCCGAAGAGTATGGCTCCCACGACAAGACGTTCCAGATCAAGGCTGACGGCGTCGTCCGCGTCACCGACAGCAAGGGCAAGCTGCTGATGGAACAGTCGGTTGAAGCCGGCGATATCTTCCGCATGTGCCAGACCAAAGACGCGCCGATCCAGGACTGGGTCAAACTGGCCGTCAACCGCGCCCGCGCCAGCAACACCCCGGCCATTTTCTGGCTGGACCCACTGCGCGCCCACGACGGCGTCGTGGTCGAGAAAGTCCAGGCCTACCTGAAAGACCACAACACCGAAGGCCTGGACATCCGCATCATGTCGCCGGTCGACGCGATGAAGTTCACCCTGGAACGCACCCGCAAGGGCCTGGACACCATCTCGGTGACCGGCAACGTACTGCGCGACTACCTGACTGACCTGTTCCCGATCATGGAACTGGGCACCAGCGCCAAGATGCTGTCGATCGTACCGCTGATGAACGGTGGCGGCCTGTTTGAAACCGGCGCTGGCGGTTCGGCGCCAAAGCACGTGCAGCAACTGCTGGAAGAAAACTTCCTGCGCTGGGACTCCCTGGGCGAATTCCTGGCCCTGGCAGCCTCCCTTGAGCATTTGGGTGTGAACTACAACAACCCGAAAGCCCTGGTACTGTCCAAGACCCTGGACCAGGCCACCGGCCAGTTCCTCGACAACAACAAATCGCCATCGCGCAAAGTCGGCAACATCGACAACCGCGGCAGCCACTTCTACCTGGCACTGTACTGGGCCCAGGCCCTGGCCGCCCAGACTGAAGATACCGCGCTGCAAGGGCAATTCGCTCAACTGGCAAAAACCCTGGCCGAGAACGAAGCAACCATCGTTGCCGAACTCAACGCCGTACAGGGCAAGCCAGTGGACATCGGCGGCTACTACGCACCGAATCCTGAGCTAACCAGCAAGGCTATGCGCCCGAGTGCTACGCTCAATGCTGCGATTGCTGCGTTGAAGTAATGCTGTAAGGGCGACATCACACACCCCGGCCATGTGCCGGGGTTTGTGTTTTCAGCCCTTTAAAAGCGCGCCGTACTCCGCACGCCAGGCGTTTTCAATAATCGCCAGTAACTGCGACCGATACCAAGGCTCCCAACCCGGCCTCTGTTTGAGCCCGACACCAAACCTGGGTAGCGCCGGCAGATGCGCAAGCGCTTCCAGGCTTTTCAAGCCCTGCACCTGAGCAAACCCGGGCAACAACGTTACACCAACCCCAGCCTGGACCGCCGAACGCAACGACACCAGGTCCTCGGATTCATACACACAGCGCCATCTGATACCGCTCTCCTCTAGGCGCCGGATCGCCAGACTCCTGAATATGCAAGGCGCCTTGAACAAGGCCAGCAAAACTTCCTGCCCCTCGGCAGGCACGGCGGCCTGCTTGCCACCCAGCCATTTCAGCGAAAGCGTATGTAAAGGCTCCCCGGCGACCTTTGGCAGCTCATCAATCATCAGGCCAATATCAATTGCGCCCTCATTGAACGCTTGCGCAAGCACCAGGGAGCGCGCCACCTTGACCCCGATTCGCACCGACGGCAATTCAACGGCCACCGCTGCAATAACACGCTGCAGAATCTCCTCGCAAAAATATTCAGGGATACCGAGCGCCACCGACTCCTGGGTGCGACTGACATCAAACAACCTCCCGACCTTATCGTTGACCTCCAGGATCTGCTGGGCATAACCGATCAGCCGCTCACCTTCCAGGGTCAGCAACACCTGGCGGTTATCGCGAACAAAAAGACCGACACTCAGCAACTCCTCCAACCGCCGGATCTGTTGGCTGATAGCAGGTTGCGTCAGGCTCAGCGCCTCGGCGGCCCGGGTAAAACTGCCCAGCTGCGCAACCTTGAGGAAGCTGCGCAGGGACTGAATATCAAGATTGATTCTCATGGCACACCGAAGCGAGTGAGTAAATGCGCCCGAGCATTAGTGCAAGGCTGCGCCCCTGTCTGTCAAGAACGCTAGCCCCTAACGGGCACGCGCATGATTCATCATGTAAACGCCAACCCCGGACACCACAAAACCTGCAATCGCCAGTGCACCAGGGACTTCACCCAGGGTCATAGAGGCCATGATCTGCGTGACCGCAGGAATCACATGGAACAGATTGGTAGCCTTGCTCGCTTCACCGCGACGAATCATCAGATACAACAGCGTCAGTGCACCTACCGAGTTCATCAGGGTGATCCAGGCCACCGAAGCGGCGAAGGGTGCCCATTCGGTGACTTGCATGGTTTCTGTGGTGTAGGCCAACACCAGCATTACCAACGACGCGGTGACCATCTGAATGAAGCACCCCACCCACAGGTTGACCCCACCGAGAAAGCGCTTTTGATAGAGCGTGCCGAGCGTAATTCCCACCAGAGCCAGACCTACTGCGCCATAACCGCCAATTGATGCCTCGGAGCCAAAAAAACTGTTGGCCACAACAATGGCGACACCGCCAACGCCCAGGATCGAGCCCGGCAGGTCACGCCAACTTAATTGCTCACCCAGGCAGAAATAGGCACCGATTACGACGAAAACTGGCATCAGCCCGACAATCAATGCCGCCTGCCCCGCAGGAACCCCCTGACTGATTCCGGTGTAAAGGCCACCGAACTGCAGAGCTTGCAGGAGGACGCCCACTGCTGCTGCATGAAGGTAAGGTGCTGGCCGTTTTGGCCATTGCGCCTTGATAGCGAGCGCCACCCCCAGAAAAACCAAAGCCGCCAAAGCAAAACGGTAGAACGTCATGGTGAAGGGCTCGCCATAACGCACACCAAATGCTCCGCCGATATAACCAGAACTCCACAGCAGGATGAAGGCAATGGGCAGCGGCGACGTAAGACGCACTTCGTAGCCTTTGTGGGCAATCTGATTCATGACACTCTCCAATAACGACTGTTCTGGAGAAGTAAGCTGCGCTCCCGCCTGGCTCCGGTAAAATCACATAATGTCAGGCACACCATGCAGATTGCTTATGCAGCACAATCTCACTGAATAAACCGCATCAAAATGTGGGAGCGGGCTTGCTCGCGATAGCGGTAGTTCAGCCAACATATTCGGCGACTGATACAGCGCCATCGCGAGCAAGCCCGCTCCCACACAGACTGCATTCCAGCCTAAAGACCGCGTCGCACTTTAAACTGAGGCTTTCCATGACCTGGCAACCCCACATCACCGTCGCCACCATCGTCGAAGACAATGGCCGCTTCCTCATGGTCGAAGAGCTCAAGGGCGGCCGCGCCGTGCTCAACCAGCCTGCCGGCCATCTCGACCCGCACGAAACCCTGACCGAAGCCGCCGTGCGCGAAACCCTTGAAGAAACCGGCTGGGACGTCGAAGCCACCGGTGTCGTCGGCCTCTACCTATATACCGCCCCCAGCAATGGCGTGACCTACCAGCGGGTCTGCTTCATTGCCAAGGCCCTGCAACACCGCCCGGACTATCAGCTCGACGAAGGTATCGTGCGCGCCCGCTGGCTGACCCGAGACGAGCTGATGGCGGTACGCGACGACTGGCGCAGCGAGTTGATCATTCGCTGTATCGATGATTATCTGGCCGGTCACTGCCACAGTCTCGAACTGATCCGCCCTTCTCTTTAGCCTTGCGGGCTCGGGCCTGCTAGAATCGCGTCCTTTTTCAAGACACCCGTTGAAATCCTATGCGTGATCCAGCCCCTTCTGACACACAAAAGAAGCGCGTCATCGTCGGTATGTCCGGCGGCGTGGATTCTTCCGTTTCCGCCGTTCTGCTCATGGAGCAGGGTTATGAGGTGGAAGGCCTGTTCATGAAGAACTGGGAGGAAGACGATGGAACGGAATACTGCACCGCCATGGACGACCTGGCCGACGCCCAGGCCGTGTGCGACAAGATTGGCATCAAGCTGCACACCGCCAACTTCGCCGCCGAGTACTGGGACAATGTGTTCGAGCACTTCCTGGCCGAATACAAGGCCGGCCGCACGCCGAACCCGGACATCCTGTGCAACCGCGAAATCAAGTTCAAGGCGTTCCTCGATTACGCCATGATCCTCGGCGCCGACCTGATAGCCACTGGCCACTATGTGCGCCGTCGCGATATCGAGGGCCACACCGAATTGCTCAAGGGCCTGGACCCGAACAAGGACCAGAGCTACTTCCTGCACGCCGTGGGCGGTGAACAGATCGCCAAGACCCTGTTCCCGGTGGGTGAGCTGGAAAAACCCGAAGTGCGCAAGATCGCCGAGAAACACGGCCTGGCCACCGCCAAGAAGAAGGACTCCACGGGGATCTGCTTTATTGGCGAGCGCCGCTTCAGTGACTTTCTCAAGCAGTACCTGCCGGCACAGCCGGGCGAGATCAAGACCACCGAAGGCGAAGTCATCGGCCGTCACCACGGCCTGATGTACCACACCATCGGCCAGCGCCAGGGCCTGGGCATCGGCGGCCTGAAAGACGCCGGTGACGAGCCGTGGTACGTGCTGGTCAAAGACCTGGCAAATAACGTGCTGATCGTCGGCCAGGGCAACGAGCATCCGCTGTTGTTCTCCGGTGCGCTGCTGGCCTCGGAGATCTATTGGGTCAACCCGATCGACCTGAGCAGCCCGCGCCGTCTGACCGCCAAGGTGCGCTACCGCCAGAGCGACCAGCCCTGCACCCTGGAAAAAACCGCCAATGGCTACCGCGCCACGTTCGATGACCCGCAACGCGCGGTCACGCCCGGCCAGTCCGTGGTGTTCTACGACGGTGAGATCTGCCTGGGGGGCGGCGTGATTGAAGTCGCCGAACCCTGGAGCACCCCGGCATGAGCCCGACCCAGGAGCAATTGACGGCACTGGGCGGTGTATTTCTCGCCGCCGTGCTGGTGGACAAGATCGCCAAGACCGGCCAGGTGACCGAGGCCGGCATGACCTGCATGCTCGGCAGCCTGCTGGTGGTCGACCCGAAGGACACCCTGGACGTGTACGGCGGCGATGACCTGAGCCTGCGCGAAGGTTATCGCGCCCTGATCGGCGCCCTGGAGCGCGACCCGAGCACCCTGCAGCGCGAGCCACTGCGCTATGCCTTGTCGATGCTCGGTCTTGAGCGGCAACTGGCCAAGCGCGACGATCTGCTGGAAACCATCGGCAAGCGCCTGCCGCAGATCCAGTCCCAGGTCGAGCACTTCGGCCCGGCCCACGAGAACGTGATCGCCGCCTGTGGCGCTTTGTACCAGGACACCTTGAGCACCTTGCGCCAGCGGATCCAGGTCCACGGCGACATGCGCAACCTGCAACAGCCCAACAACGCCTCGAAAATCCGCGCCCTGCTGCTGGCCGGTATTCGTTCGGCGCGGTTGTGGCGGCAGTTGGGTGGTCATCGTTGGCAGTTGGTCATCAGCCGTCGCAAATTGCTCAAAGAGCTTTACCCGTTGATGCGCAACGAATAAGTCGCAGCCACGGGCCATTTTCAAGCCGTTACGCGTAATACGCCGGTCAGTTGGCAACGGACCGGCGGATTTTTTCATGTATGATACGCGCCCCATTTCGTTGCCCGACTGTCCGAGAACACCCCATGCAGCTCTCTTCGCTCACTGCGGTTTCCCCTGTTGACGGCCGCTACGCCGGCAAAACCCAGGCCCTGCGCCCTATTTTCAGCGAATACGGCCTGATCCGTGCTCGTGTACTGGTTGAAGTGCGCTGGCTCCAGCGCCTGGCCGCTCACCCCGCCATCAGCGAAGTGCCGGCGTTCTCCGCCGAGGCTAACGCTGTACTGAACACCCTGGCGGAAAACTTCTCCCTGGAGCACGCCGAGCGTGTGAAAGAGATCGAGCGCACCACCAACCACGACGTCAAGGCCATCGAGTACCTGCTCAAAGAACAAGCGGCCAAGCTGCCGGAACTGGCCCAGGTCAGCGAGTTCATCCACTTTGCCTGCACCAGCGAGGACATCAACAACCTGTCCCACGCCCTGATGCTGCGCGAAGGCCGTGATGACGTGATGCTGCCCCTGATGCGCCAGACCGCCAACGCCATCCGCGAACTGGCCATCCGCTTCGCCGACGTGCCGATGCTGTCGCGCACCCACGGCCAGCCGGCCTCGCCGACCACCCTGGGCAAAGAACTGGCCAACGTGGTGTACCGCCTGGAGCGCCAGATCGCGCAAGTGGCCGCCGTGCCATTGCTGGGCAAGATCAACGGCGCCGTGGGCAACTACAACGCCCACCTGTCGGCCTACCCTGAGATCGACTGGGAAGCCAACGCCCGCGCCTTCATCGAAGACGAGCTGGGCCTGGGCTTCAACCCGTACACCACGCAGATCGAACCCCACGACTACATCGCCGAGCTGTTCGACGCCATTGCGCGCTTCAACACCATCCTGATCGACTTCGATCGCGATATCTGGGGCTACATCTCCCTGGGCTACTTCAAACAGCGCACCATCGCGGGCGAAATCGGCTCGTCGACCATGCCGCACAAAGTCAACCCGATCGACTTTGAAAACTCCGAAGGCAACCTGGGCATCGCCAACGCCTTGTTCCAGCACCTGGCCAGCAAGTTGCCGATCTCCCGCTGGCAGCGCGACCTGACCGACTCCACCGTACTGCGCAACCTCGGCGTGGGCTTTGCCCATAGCGTGATCGCGTACGAAGCCAGCCTCAAAGGCATCAGCAAACTGGAACTCAACGCGCAGAAAATCGCCGCTGACCTGGACGCTTGCTGGGAAGTCCTGGCCGAGCCGATCCAGACGGTGATGCGTCGCTACAACATCGAAAACCCGTACGAAAAGCTGAAAGAGTTGACACGCGGCAAGGGCATCAGCCCCGAGGCGCTGCAAACTTTCATCGACGGCCTGGACATGCCAGCCGCGGCCAAGGCCGAGCTGAAACTGCTGACCCCGGCCAACTACATCGGCAACGCTGTAGACCAAGCCAAACGCATCTGATTGCGGCTTGACCCCTTGAGACGCCCGGCAGCGCCGGGCGTTTTTATTCCCGTCTGAAAAGTGCTTTTTTTTCAATAGGTTACACATGAATCCTGATATTCCTCTTCAACTTCTGGGCGGCATCACGGCACGGGAATTCCTGCGCGACTACTGGCAGAAAAAACCGCTGCTGATCCGCCAGGCCATCCCTGATTTCGAAAGCCCGATCGATGCCGACGAACTGGCCGGCCTGGCGCTGGAAGAAGAAGTCGAGTCGCGCCTGGTGATCGAGCACGGCGAGCGCCCATGGGAACTGCGCCGCGGCCCGTTTGCCGAAGACGCCTTCAGCACCCTGCCCGAGCGCGAGTGGACCCTGCTGGTGCAGGCGGTCGACCAGTTCGTACCGGAAGTGGCCGAGCTGCTGGAGCAGTTCCGCTTCCTGCCAAGCTGGCGCATCGACGACGTGATGATCAGCTTTGCCGCCCCCGGTGGCAGCGTAGGTCCGCACTTCGATAACTACGACGTGTTCCTGCTGCAAGCCCAGGGCAAGCGCAACTGGAAGATCGGCCAGATGTGCAGCTCAGAGAGCCCGCTGCTGCAACACGCCGACCTGCGCATCCTCGCCGAATTCGAGGAGAGCGCCGAATGGGTCCTGGAGCCGGGCGACATGCTCTACCTGCCGCCGCGCCTGGCGCACTTCGGCATCGCTGAAGATGACTGCATGACCTACTCGGTTGGCTTCCGCGCACCAAGCGCTGCCGAAGTGCTGACCCACTTCACCGACTTCCTCAGCCAGTACCTGACGGATGAAGAGCGCTACACCGACGCCGACGCCCAGCCCGTCAGCGACCCGCACCAGATCCAGAGCGACGCCCTCGACCGCCTGAAAAGCCTGCTGGCCGAGCACATGAGCGACGAGCGCATGCTGCTGACCTGGTTCGGCCAGTTCATGACCGAGCCGCGCTACCCGGAACTGGTCGCCGGCCCCGAAGAATTGGCGCAGGATGAAGTCATCAGCAGCCTGGAAGACGGTGCAGTACTGATCCGCAACCCAAGCGCGCGCCTGGCCTGGTCGGAAGTGGACGACGACGTACTGCTGTTCGCCAGCGGCCAGAGCCGTTACCTGCCGGGCAAACTGCGCGAACTGCTGAAGATGATCTGCGCTGCCGATGCCCTGCACGTGGACAACCTGGGTCCGTGGCTGGCCGATGAAGATGGCCGCGACCTGCTGTGCGAACTGGTCAAGCAAGGAAGCCTGGGGTTTGCCGATGAATAAAATTCACGTAAGTGTCGCGGACTGGCAAAAGGATATCGCCGAGATTCGGCGCATTCGTGAAGCGGTGTTTATCGCTGAACAATCGGTCCCGCCTGAGCTGGAATGGGACGCAGACGACGCCGGGGCCATGCATTTCCTCGCGTTTGAAGGCGACTTTCCCATTGGCACCGCTCGCTTGCTGCCCAGCGGCGAGATCGGTCGCGTGTCGGTCCTCAAGGACTGGCGCGGGCAGAAAGTCGGCGACAAGCTGATGGAAGCGGTGATTGGCGAGGCCGAGAAACGCGGCCAGACCCGGCAGTTCCTCAGCGCGCAGGTGTATGCCGCGCCGTTTTATGAGCGACTGGGCTTCAAGATCGTCAGCGGAGAATTCCTGGAAGTCGGGATTCCCCATGTTGATATGGAGCGCGAGGGTTGATTTAAGACCGTGGCGCGGCCATCGCAGGCAAGCCAGCGCCCATATTTGACCACATATGTCTTGAGCAACGCGGTCGGTGTGGGAGCTGGCTTGCCTGCGATGACCATATCAGCAACACCCCAAAAGGCCCTGCCATCCCCCGATGCCAGGGCCTTTTGCCGTCTACGATTCAACTTGCGCCCCGCCAGGCCGATAAACTGGCACCATCAAGCCCAAATGACTTGCAGAGATCACGGACATGTCCCTACGCACCCTAGTCGCCAGCCTGCTCATGACCGTCAGCTTTTCGGCAATGGCGGCCACCGAAGTCGTCCCCCTGAACAACCGCACCAGCGCCGACCTGCTACCCGTGGCGCAGAATTTCATTGGCAAGGACGGCACGGTCAGCGCCTACGGCAATCAATTGATCGTCAATGCCGAGCCGGACAAAATCCAGGGCTTGCGCGCCCTGCTCGCACAGCTGGACACCCCCTCCAAACGCTTGCTGATCACCGTCGACACCAACGAGAACAACCAGCAAACCAATAGCCACATCATCACCTACAGCACCGAAAGCCGAGACGGCGGGATCCAGCAGATCCAGGCCAGCGAAGGCGTGCCTGCGCTGATCCAGGTCGGCCAGAGCGTGCCATTGACCACCACCCAGCCCGATGCCTATGGTCGCCCGCAAAACCAGACCCAGTACCGCAACGTCACCCAGGGCTTTTACGTCACGGCCAGCGTCACCGGCGAGACCGTACACCTGAGCATCAGTACCAATCGTGACCGTATGAGCCAGGAACGTCCCGATGTAGTGAATGTGCAAAGTACCGACACAACCGTCAGCGGGCGCCTGGGCGAGTGGATCACCCTGGCCGGTATCAATCGCCAGACCCAGGCCGACAAACAGGGCGCAACCCGCAGCTACTCGACCCAGGGCCGGGATGACCTGACACTGAGGGTCAAAGTCGAGACCTTGAACTCAAGCACCAAAAACTGACTGATTAGTCGTATTAGACCAAAGATGTAGTGCCACAAAAAAAGCACTACAAAACATTTGACGATCCAAAAAAGCATGGGCATGATGGCCTCGCTCCCGCTAATCAGGGGCCCTGGCAAGGGCCTTCGGATCGTCGCTCCAAGCTACCTACCCGAGCCGATTCGTGTCTGTACCGCCCACAAGGCGTGTTTGACGAGGTTGCGACTGGAACGAAGTTGTCCCGAGGGACGGAAGCTAACCAGGTAACCCGGCAACACACTGATGGATCGTACCAAGGCCCACGACGCCCGAAGACTGTTCTCGGTTCGCCTCTACCTGCTCACTTTCTCCCTTGAGCCCATCGTTCATCCCGTCGCCTTCCCCGCCAAGCCCAACTTGACCGCCTAAGCTTCTGGTCAGCGAGCAGCCAATCCCACGCACTGAATACGTGGCTGGCAAACGGAATTTTCCACCCAGACCTATGCGACGAGGTTTTTCCCCATGGCACTGACACGCGAACAGCAAATTGCAGCCCTTGAAAAAGACTGGGCTGAAAACCCACGCTGGAAAGGCGTGACTCGCGCTTACTCCGCTGCTGACGTCGTCCGCCTGCGCGGCTCGGTTCAACCTGAGCACACCTTTGCAAAACTGGGCGCCGAGAAGCTGTGGAAGCTGGTTACCCAGGGCGCCAAGCCGTCCTTCCGCCCCGAGAAAGATTTCGTCAACTGCATGGGCGCCCTGACCGGCGGCCAGGCTGTGCAACAGGTCAAGGCCGGTATCCAGGCAATCTACCTGTCCGGCTGGCAAGTGGCGGCGGACAACAACTCCGCCGAGTCCATGTACCCTGACCAATCGCTGTACCCGGTGGACTCCGTACCAACCGTGGTCAAGCGCATCAACAACTCGTTCCGCCGCGCCGACCAGATCCAGTGGAAAGCCGGCAAAGGTCCGGGTGACGAAGGCTACATCGACTACTTCGCGCCAATCGTGGCTGACGCCGAAGCCGGTTTCGGTGGCGTCCTGAACGCCTACGAGCTGATGAAGAGCATGATCGAGGCAGGCGCTGCCGGCGTGCACTTCGAAGACCAACTGGCGTCCGTGAAAAAATGCGGCCACATGGGCGGCAAGGTACTGGTTCCGACCCAGGAAGCCGTACAGAAGCTGACCGCTGCCCGCCTGGCCGCTGACGTAGCCGGCACGCCGACCATCATCCTGGCCCGTACCGATGCCAACGCCGCTGACCTGCTGACCTCGGACTGCGACCCGTACGACCAGCCGTTCGTGACTGGCGAGCGCACCCAGGAAGGCTTCTACAAGGTACGCGCTGGCCTGGACCAAGCCATTGCCCGCGGCCTGGCCTACGCACCGTACGCCGACCTGATCTGGTGCGAAACCGCCAAGCCAGACCTGGACGAAGCCCGTCGCTTCGCCGAGGCGATCAAGAAGGAATACCCGGACCAACTGCTGTCCTACAACTGCTCGCCTTCCTTCAACTGGAAGAAGAACCTGGACGACGCGACTATCGCCAAGTTCCAGCGCGAGCTGTCCGCCATGGGCTACAAGCACCAGTTCATCACCCTGGCCGGCATTCACAACATGTGGCACAGCATGTTCAACCTGGCGCACGACTACGCCCGCAACGACATGACGGCCTACGTGAAACTGCAGGAGCAGGAATTCGCTGACGCCGCCAAAGGCTACACCTTTGTGGCGCACCAGCAGGAAGTGGGCACTGGCTACTTCGACGACATGACCACCGTAATCCAGGGCGGCACCTCGTCCGTGACCGCGCTGACCGGCTCGACCGAAGAAGAACAGTTTCACTAAGCAACTGAGTACACGGCCATTGCGGGCCCGATAGAAAGCTAACCGCAGTGCCGCACGATCTGACGCCCCGACTGGTTCGGGGCGTTTTTTTATCCTGAAAAAATCTCTCCTGACCCAGCGAAGATCAAAATGTGGGAGTGGGCTTGCTCGCAATAGCGATATGTCAGTCAAGAAAGTGCTGGCTGACACACCGCTATCGCGAGCAAGCCCGCCCCCACTATGAAAATGCGCTCAGCCTGATGTTTTTGCGCAAAACCTTGATCCAGGGCGGTATTCGCTTAGGAAAAATCCGTTAAAAGTTGCGCGCTGGCAACTTGCGCCAAACGGGCAAGTAACAACAACTTTCCCCGCGACGCACCCAACACCCACTTAAAACTCTCGCAAACAATATTCATTATCATTTAGAGCAATAAAACTTCGTTACACCCTAAACAAAACACAATTGATTAAAATCAAGCTAATGCCCGCAGCGTCTGGGCTACAGCCCCATAAAGGTGCACTATGTCCTTATTTCAGCGAATAATTTAGCTACAGGAATTTTACTTGCTAGGTGTTTAGCCATAAAATCACCCTGATTGATTGCGCTGCGACATATCGTCACTGCGCCGTTACTTTTTCGAGCTCAGAGACCTTTGCTCTCTGTTAAGGATTTCCAGCATGACCGAAGCGACAGGACTCATGGCCCACAACTGGGGCTTTGCCATTTTCCTCCTCGGTGTTGTCGGCCTCTGCGCCTTCATGCTCGGTGTTTCCAGCCTCCTTGGGTCAAAAGCCTGGGGCCGCAGCAAAAACGAACCGTTCGAGTCCGGCATGCTACCTACAGGTGGCGCCCGCTTGCGGCTCTCAGCCAAATTCTATCTGGTCGCGATGCTGTTCGTGATCTTCGATATCGAAGCCCTCTTTCTCTTTGCCTGGTCTGTGTCCGTCCGCGAAAGCGGCTGGACCGGATTCGTCGAAGCTCTCGTTTTCATAGCAATTCTGTTGGCAGGTCTTGTCTACCTGTTCCGAGTAGGCGCCCTTGACTGGGCTCCAGAAGCTCGTCGCAAGCGGCAAGCGAAGCTGAAACAATGAGGCTTTGGCGATGCAATACAATCTCACCAGGATCGACCCGGATGCTCCTAACGATCAGTACCCCATCGGCGAACGGGAAACCGTCTCCGATCCGTTAGAAGACCAAGTCCACAAAAACATCTACATGGGCAAGCTGGAAGACGTGCTGAGTGGCGCGGTCAACTGGGGGCGCAAGAATTCCCTGTGGCCGTACAACTTCGGCCTTTCGTGCTGCTACGTGGAAATGACCACCGCCTTCACGGCGCCCCACGACATCGCGCGCTTTGGCGCCGAGGTTATCCGGGCATCGCCGCGCCAGGCGGATTTCATGGTTATCGCCGGCACCTGCTTTATCAAGATGGCGCCGATCATCCAGCGTCTCTACGAGCAAATGCTCGAGCCGAAGTGGGTTATCTCCATGGGTTCGTGCGCCAACTCCGGTGGCATGTACGACATCTACTCCGTGGTCCAGGGGGTGGACAAGTTCCTGCCCGTGGACGTCTACGTGCCTGGCTGCCCGCCCCGCCCAGAAGCATTCCTGCAAGGCTTGATGCTGCTGCAGGAGTCGATTGGCAAGGAGCGTCGCCCACTGTCCTGGGTCGTCGGTGATCAAGGCGTGTACCGCGCCGAGATGCCTTCGCAAAAGGAACAGCGCCGCGAACAGCGAATCGCAGTCACCAACCTGCGCAGCCCCGACGAAGTCTGATCCAGCCCGCTTCTTTTATAGAACGAAAACCTGGCTTCATTCTTTACGTTGACCGAAAGCGATAAAAAACCATGACTACAGGCAGTGCTCTGTACATCCCGCCTTATAAGGCAGACGACCAGGATGTGGTCGTCGAGCTCAATAACCGTTTTGGCCCTGACGCCTTCACCGCCCAGGCCACACGCACCGGTATGCCGGTGCTGTGGGTGGCGCGCGCCAAGCTCGTCGAAGTCCTGACCTTCCTGCGCAACCTGCCCAAGCCGTACGTCATGCTCTATGACCTGCATGGCGTGGACGAGCGTCTGCGCACCAAGCGCCAGGGGCTGCCGAGCGGCGCCGACTTCACCGTGTTCTATCACCTGATGTCGCTGGAACGTAACAGCGACGTGATGATCAAGGTCGCCCTCTCGGAAAGCGACCTGAGCATCCCGACCGTGACCGGTATCTGGCCGAACGCCAGCTGGTACGAGCGTGAAGTCTGGGACATGTTCGGGATCGACTTCCCGGGCCACCCGCACTTGACGCGCATCATGATGCCGCCAACCTGGGAAGGTCACCCGCTGCGCAAGGACTTCCCTGCCCGCGCTACCGAATTCGATCCGTTCAGCCTGACCCTGGCCAAGCAACAGCTTGAAGAAGAGGCTGCACGTTTCCGCCCGGAAGACTGGGGCATGAAGCGTTCCGGCACCAACGAGGACTACATGTTCCTCAACCTGGGCCCGAACCACCCTTCGGCCCACGGTGCCTTCCGTATCATCCTGCAACTGGACGGCGAAGAAATCGTCGACTGCGTACCGGACATCGGCTACCACCACCGTGGTGCCGAGAAGATGGCCGAGCGCCAGTCCTGGCACAGCTTCATCCCGTACACCGACCGTATCGACTACCTCGGCGGCGTGATGAACAACCTGCCGTACGTGCTCTCGGTCGAGAAGCTGGCCGGCATCAAGGTCCCGGACCGCGTCGACACCATCCGCATCATGATGGCCGAGTTCTTCCGCATCACCAGCCACCTGTTGTTCCTGGGTACCTATATCCAGGACGTCGGCGCCATGACCCCGGTGTTCTTCACCTTCACCGACCGTCAGCGTGCCTACAAGGTCATCGAAGCCATCACGGGCTTTCGCCTGCACCCGGCCTGGTACCGCATCGGCGGCGTGGCCCACGACCTGCCAAATGGCTGGGAGCGCCTGGTCAAGGAATTCATCGACTGGATGCCCAAGCGTCTGGACGAGTACCAAAAGGCTGCGCTGGATAACAGCATCCTCAAGGGTCGGACCATCGGCGTCGCGCAGTACAACACCAAGGAAGCCCTGGAATGGGGCGTCACCGGTGCCGGCCTGCGTTCCACTGGTTGCGATTTCGACCTGCGCAAGGCGCGCCCGTACTCCGGCTACGAGAACTTCGAGTTTGAAGTTCCGCTGGCGGCCAATGGCGATGCCTACGACCGTTGCATCGTGCGCGTCGAAGAAATGCGCCAGAGCCTGAAGATCATCGAGCAGTGCATGCGCAACATGCCGGCAGGCCCGTACAAGGCGGATCACCCGCTGACCACGCCGCCGCCTAAAGAGCGCACCCTGCAGCACATCGAAACCCTGATCACGCACTTCCTGCAAGTCTCGTGGGGCCCGGTGATGCCGGCCAACGAGTCCTTCCAGATGATCGAAGCGACCAAGGGTATCAACAGTTATTACCTGACGAGCGATGGCGGCACCATGAGCTACCGCACCCGGATTCGTACCCCAAGCTTCGCGCACTTGCAGCAGATCCCTTCGGTGATCAAAGGCGAGATGGTCGCGGACTTGATTGCGTACCTGGGTAGTATCGATTTCGTTATGGCCGACGTGGACCGCTAAGCATGAGCATGAACAGCACGCTTATCCAGACAGACCGTTTCACCTTGAGTGAAACCGAGCGCTCGGCCATCGAGCACGAGCTGCATCACTACGAAGACCCGCGCGCGGCGTCGATCGAAGCCTTGAAGATCGTCCAGAAGGAACGTGGCTGGGTGCCCGACGGCGCCCTCTACGCCATCGGCGAGATCCTCGGCATCCCGGCCAGCGATGTGGAAGGCGTGGCGACGTTCTACAGCCAGATCTTCCGCCAGCCGGTCGGCCGCCACATCATTCGCGTGTGCGACAGCATGGTCTGCTACATCGGTGGCCACGAGTCGGTGGTCGATGCGATCCAGAGCAAGCTGGGCATCGGCCTGGGCCAAACCACGGCAGACGGGCGCTTCACGCTGCTGCCGGTGTGCTGCCTGGGCAACTGCGACAAGGCGCCGGCGTTGATGATCGACGACGACACATTCGGCGACGTCCAGGCCTCTGGCGTCACCCAATTGCTCGAGGGCTACCCATGACCCTGACTTCCTTTGGTCCCGCCAACCTGATCAAGCGTTCGGCCGAGACTCACCCGCTGACCTGGCGCCTGCGCGACGACGGCGAGGCGGTATGGCTTGACGAGTACCAGGCCAAGAACGGTTACGCCGCCGCACGCAAAGCCTTTGCCGACATGGCCCAGGACGATATCGTCCAGACCGTGAAGGACGCCGGCCTTAAAGGCCGCGGTGGTGCAGGCTTCCCCACGGGGGTGAAGTGGGGCCTGATGCCCAAGGACGAATCCATCAACATCCGCTACCTGCTGTGCAACGCGGATGAAATGGAGCCCAACACCTGGAAAGACCGCATGCTGATGGAGCAACTGCCCCATCTGCTGATCGAAGGCATGCTGATCAGTGCCCGCGCACTGAAAACCTACCGGGGCTACATCTTCCTGCGGGGCGAATACACCACCGCCGCCAAGCACCTGAACCGTGCCGTGGCAGAAGCCAAGGCCGCCGGCCTGTTGGGCAAGAACATCCTCGGCTCGGGGTTCGACTTCGAGCTGTTCGTGCACACCGGTGCCGGGCGTTATATCTGCGGTGAAGAAACCGCCCTGATCAACTCCCTCGAAGGCCGCCGCGCCAACCCACGCTCCAAGCCGCCCTTCCCTGCCGCCGTTGGCGTGTGGGGCAAGCCTACGTGCGTGAACAACGTCGAGACCCTGTGCAACGTGCCGGCGATCATCGCCGACGGCGTGGACTGGTACAAATCCCTGGCCCGCGAAGGCAGCGAAGACATGGGCACCAAACTCATGGGCTTCTCCGGCAAGGTCAAGAACCCCGGCCTGTGGGAACTGCCCTTTGGCGTGACCGCCCGCGAGTTGTTCGAGGACTACGCTGGCGGCATGCGCGATGGCTACACCCTCAAGGCCTGGCAGCCAGGCGGCGCCGGCACCGGTTTCCTGCTGCCCGAGCACCTCGACGCACAGATGTATGCCGGCGGTATCGGCAAGGTGGGCACCCGGATGGGGACCGGCCTGGCGATGGCGGTGGACAACACCGTGAACATGGTCTCGCTGCTGCGCAACATGGAGCAGTTCTTCGCTCGCGAATCCTGTGGTTTCTGCACCCCGTGCCGCGATGGCCTGCCATGGAGCGTCAAGCTCCTGATGGCGATCGAGAACGGCGAAGGCCAGCCGGGGGATATCGAGACCCTGCTGGGCCTGGTCGGTTTCCTCGGCCCAGGCAAGACCTTCTGTGCTCACGCACCGGGCGCCGTGGAGCCATTGGGCAGCGCAATCAAGTACTTCCGCTCGGAGTTCGAGGCCGGCATCGCGCCCAAAAGCGCCGCCGTCCCGCCTCTGGCAAAGCCGATCGTAGTCGGCGCGTAACGTTTCAATAGGCGAAGGGTCCGTGCCCTTCGCCTTGTCATGTGCTGACGCCGTAAAGGCTGTGTTGAGGCACATGCATAACAAGATTCCATTAGCCACGCCCGCTGACAACGGGCCAACGAAGAACTTTGAACCATGGCCACTATCCACGTAGACGGCAAAGCGCTCGAAGTCGATGGGGCGGACAACCTGTTACAGGCGTGTCTGTCACTAGGCCTCGACATCCCTTATTTCTGCTGGCACCCCGCGCTTGGTAGCGTCGGTGCCTGTCGCCAGTGTGCGGTCAAGCAGTACACCGATGAAAACGACACCCGTGGTCGTATCGTCATGTCCTGCATGACGCCGGCCACCGACAACACCTGGATCTCCATCGACGATGATGAATCCAAGGCGTTCCGCGCCAGCGTTGTCGAATGGCTGATGACCAACCACCCCCACGACTGCCCGGTCTGTGAGGAAGGCGGTCACTGCCACCTGCAAGACATGACGGTGATGACCGGCCACAACGAGCGCCGTTATCGCTTCACCAAGCGCACCCACCAGAACCAGCAACTGGGCCCGTTCATTTCCCACGAGATGAACCGCTGCATCGCCTGCTATCGCTGCGTACGTTTCTATAAAGACTACGCCGGCGGCACCGACCTGGGCGTATTCGGCGCCCACGACAACGTGTACTTCGGTCGCGTTGAAGACGGCGTTCTGGAAAGCGAGTTCTCCGGCAACCTCACCGAGGTCTGCCCGACCGGCGTGTTCACCGACAAGACCCACTCCGAGCGCTACAACCGCAAGTGGGACATGCAGTTCTCGCCGAGCATCTGCCATGGCTGCTCCAGCGGGTGCAACATCTCCCCGGGCGAGCGCTACGGCGAACTGCGTCGCATCGAAAACCGCTTCAACGGTTCGGTCAACCAGTACTTCCTGTGCGACCGTGGCCGCTTCGGCTATGGCTACGTCAACCGCGAAGACCGTCCGCGCCAGCCATTGCTGGCCGATGGCGCCAAGCTGAGCCTGGACGCGGCACTGGATAAAGCCGCCGACCTGCTGCGCGGGCGCAACATCGTCGGTATCGGTTCGCCACGCGCCAGCCTCGAAAGCAACTACGCGTTGCGCGAGCTGGTCGGTGCCGAGCACTTCTACAGTGGTATCGAAGCCGCTGAGCTGGAGCGCATCCGCCTGGTCCTCCAGGTGCTGAACGACAGCCCGCTGCCAGTGCCAAACATGCGCGACATCGAAGACCACGACGCAATCTTCGTACTCGGTGAAGACCTGACCCAGACCGCCGCGCGTATCGCCCTGTCGCTGCGCCAGTCGGTCAAAGGCAAGGCCGAAGAAATGGCCGACGCCATGCGCGTGCAGCCTTGGCTCGACGCCGCGGTGAAAAACATCGGCCAGCACGCGCTGAACCCGCTGTTTATCGCCAGCCTCGCTGAAACCAAGCTCGATGATATCGCCGAAGAATGCGTGCACGCCGCGCCCGACGACCTGGCGCGCATCGGTTTCGCCGTGGCCCACGCCCTCGACGCCAGCGCCCCTGCCGTCGAAGGCCTGGACGCAGAAGCCGCAGCCCTGGCTCAACGCATCGCCGACGCCCTGCTGGCGGCCAAGCGTCCACTGATCATTGCCGGCACCTCGTTGGGTTCCAAGGCGCTGATCGAGGCCGCCGCCAACATCGCCAAGGCCCTGAAGCTGCGCGAGAAGAACGGCTCCATCAGCCTGGTCGTGCCGGAAGCCAACAGCCTTGGCCTGGCCATGCTCGGTGGCGAGTCCCTGGACAGCGCCCTGCAAGCGGTGATCGACGGCAATGCCGACGCCATCGTGGTGCTGGAAAACGACCTGTACACCCGCACCGATGCGGCCAAGGTTGACGCTGCACTGAACGCAGCCAAAGTGCTGATCGTCGCCGATCACCAGAAGACCGCCACCAGCGAGCGGGCCCACCTGGTACTGCCAGCCGCCACCTTCGCCGAAGGCGACGGCACCCTGGTCAGCCAGGAAGGCCGCGCCCAGCGCTTCTTCCAGGTGTTCGATCCGAAGTACATGGACGCCAGTATCCTGGTTCACGAAGGCTGGCGCTGGCTACATGCCCTGCGCGCAACCCTGCTGAACCAGCCGATCGACTGGACCCAGCTCGACCACGTCACCGCAGCCGTCGCCGCGAGCGCCCCGCAACTGGCGCGTATCGTCGATGCCGCACCGTCCGCCGCGTTCCGTATCAAGGGCATGAAACTGGCCCGTGAGCCGCTGCGTTATTCCGGGCGTACCGCCATGCGCGCTGATATCAGCGTGCACGAACCGCGTACCCCGCAAGACAACGACACCGCGTTCGCCTTCTCCATGGAAGGTTACTCGGGTTCGGTCGAGCCGCGTCAGCAGGTGCCGTTTGCCTGGTCGCCGGGCTGGAACTCGCCGCAGGCCTGGAACAAGTTCCAGGACGAAGTCGGTGGGCATATCCGCGCTGGCGACCCGGGCACCCGCCTGATCGAAAGCAGCGGTGATTCGCTGAACTGGTTCGCTGGTGTACCGCGTCCGTTCAACCCGGCCCAGGGCACCTGGCAGGTTGTGCCGTTCTTCCACCTGTTCGGCAGCGAAGAGACCTCTTCCAAAGCCGCACCGGTGCAAGAGCGCATTCCCGCCGCCTACGTATCCGTGGCCAAGTCCGAAGCCGATCGCCTGGGCGTCAACGACGGTGCCCTGCTCAGCCTGAACGTGGCCGGCCAGACCCTGCGTCTGCCGCTGCGCATCAACGACGAGCTGGGTGCTGGCCTGGTTGCACTGCCAAAAGGCCTCGCCGGGATTCCGCCTGCGATCTTTGGCCAAACCGTTGACGGTCTGCAGGAGGCAGCGCAATGACCTGGTTCACCCCTGAAGTGATCGACGTGATCATCTCGGTCGTCAAGGCCATCGTGATCCTGTTGGCCGTGGTCGTCGCGGGCGCCCTGCTCAGCTTCGTCGAACGTCGCCTGCTGGGCTGGTGGCAGGACCGTTACGGTCCGAACCGCGTTGGCCCGTTCGGCATGTTCCAGATCGCCGCCGACATGCTGAAAATGTTCTTCAAGGAAGACTGGACCCCACCGTTTGCCGACAAGGTGATCTTCACCCTGGCACCGGTCGTGGCCATGAGCGCCTTGCTGATCGCCTTCGCGATCATCCCGATCACCCCGACCTGGGGCGTGGCGGACCTGAACATCGGCTTGCTGTTCTTCTTCGCCATGGCCGGCCTGTCGGTCTACGCGGTGCTGTTCGCTGGTTGGGCCAGTAACAACAAGTTCGCCCTGCTGGGCAGCTTGCGGGCCTCGGCCCAGACTGTGTCCTACGAAGTGTTCATGGGCCTGGCGCTGATGGGCATCGTGGTGCAGGTGGGCTCATTCAACATGCGCGACATCGTCGAGTACCAGGCGCAGAACCTGTGGTTCATCATTCCGCAGTTCTTCGGCTTCTGTACCTTCTTCATTGCTGGCGTGGCCGTGACTCACCGTCACC
The DNA here is from genome assembly GCF_002699915.1 of Pseudomonas sp. ICMP 8385. Taxonomy (NCBI): domain Bacteria; kingdom Pseudomonadati; phylum Pseudomonadota; class Gammaproteobacteria; order Pseudomonadales; family Pseudomonadaceae; genus Pseudomonas; species Pseudomonas sp. ICMP 8385. The sequence goes on from NZ_LKBY01000103.1 coordinate 54,155, forward strand.
CCTTCGACCAGCCGGAAGCGGAGCAGGAACTGGCCGACGGTTACCACATCGAATACGCCGGCATGAAATGGGGCATGTTCTTCGTGGGTGAGTACATCGGCATCATCTTGATCTCGGCCCTGCTGGTCACGCTGTTCTTCGGCGGCTGGCACGGTCCGTTCGGTATCCTGCCGCAGTTGGCGTTCTTCTGGTTCTTCCTCAAGACCGCGTTCTTCATCATGTTGTTTATCCTGCTGCGCGCTTCCATTCCGCGTCCACGATACGACCAGGTGATGGATTTCAGCTGGCGCTTCTGCCTGCCGCTGACCCTGATCAATTTGCTGGTGACTGCTGCCGTTGTGTTGTTGAACACGCCAGCGGGCGCGGTTCAGTGAGGATTTGACCCATGTTCAAATATATTGGCGACATCGTTAAGGGTACCGGTACCCAGTTGCGAAGCCTGGTGATGGTGTTCGGTCACGGCTTTCGCAAACGCGACACCCTGCAATACCCGGAAGAAGCGGTGTACCTGCCGCCGCGCTATCGCGGCCGCATCGTACTGACCCGCGACCCCGACGGCGAAGAGCGTTGCGTAGCCTGCAACCTGTGCGCCGTGGCGTGCCCGGTGGGTTGCATCTCCCTGCAGAAAGCTGAAACCGAAGACGGTCGCTGGTACCCGGACTTCTTCCGCATCAACTTTTCGCGCTGCATTTTCTGCGGCCTCTGCGAGGAAGCTTGCCCGACCACCGCGATCCAGCTGACACCGGATTTCGAGATGGCCGAGTTCAAACGTCAGGACCTGGTGTACGAGAAAGAAGATCTGCTGATCTCTGGTCCCGGTAAAAACCCTGATTACAACTTCTATCGTGTTGCAGGTATGGCCGTTGCCGGTAAGCCCAAGGGCGCCGCACAAAACGAAGCCGAGCCGATCAACGTGAAGAGCTTGCTGCCTTAAGGAAGAAAGATGGAATTCGCTTTCTATTTCGCATCGGGTATTGCAGTGGTGTCCACGCTTCGCGTGATCACCAACACCAACCCCGTGCACGCCCTGCTCTACCTGATCATTTCGCTGATCGCCGTGGCCATGACCTTTTTCAGCCTCGGCGCACCGTTCGCCGGTGTGCTGGAAGTGATCGCCTACGCTGGCGCCATCATGGTGCTGTTCGTGTTTGTGGTGATGATGCTCAACCTGGGGCCGGCTTCGGTCGCCCAGGAACGCGTCTGGCTCAAGCCCGGCATCTGGCTTGGCCCGGTGATCCTGGCAGCGCTGCTGCTGGCTGAACTGCTGTATGTGCTGTTCGCTCACCAGAGCGGCCAGGCCATCGGCCACACCACCGTAGACGCCAAGGCCGTGGGCATCAGCCTGTTTGGCCCGTACCTGCTGGTGGTCGAACTGGCTTCGATGCTGCTGCTCGCGGCAGCCATCACCGCCTTCCACTTGGGCCGCAACGAAGCCAAGGAGCAATGACGATGCCTGCTATCCCTTTGGAGCATGGTCTGGCGGTCGCCGGCATCCTGTTCTGCCTTGGCCTGGTCGGCCTGATGGTTCGCCGTAACATTCTGTTCGTGTTGATGAGCCTGGAAATCATGATGAACGCTGCTGCACTGGCCTTCATCGTGGCGGGTGCGCGTTGGGGCCAGCCGGATGGGCAAGTAATGTTCATCCTGGTGATCAGCCTGGCAGCTGCCGAGGCCAGTATTGGCCTGGCGATCCTGTTGCAACTGTATCGTCGCTTCCACACGCTTGATATCGACGCTGCCAGTGAGATGCGCGGATGAACATGATCTTTCTGACTTTCGTATTTCCCCTGATCGGTTTCCTGCTGCTGTCGTTCTCCCGTGGACGCTGGTCGGAAAACCTCTCGGCCCTGGTCGGCGTGGGTTCCATTGGCCTGTCGGCGATTGTCGCCGCCTACGTCATCTGGCAGTTCAACGTGGCGCCGCCCGAAGCCGGTCACTACACCCTGGTGCTGTGGCAATGGATGGCGGTCGAGGGCTTCAAGCCTGACTTCGCCCTCTACGTCGACGGCCTGTCGATCACCATGCTCGGCGTGGTGGTGGGCGTGGGTTTCCTGATCCACCTGTTCGCGTCTTGGTACATGCGCGGTGAGGCCGGTTATTCGCGCTTCTTCGCCTACACCAACCTGTTTATCGCCAGCATGCTGTTCTTGGTGCTGGGCGATAACCTGTTGTTCCTGTACTTCGGCTGGGAAGGCGTGGGCCTGTGCTCGTACCTGTTGATCGGTTTCTACTACAGCAACCGCAACAACGGGAACGCGGCCCTCAAGGCCTTTGTCGTGACCCGGATCGGCGACGTGTTCATGGCCATCGGCCTGTTCATCCTGTTCCAACAGGTGGGCACGCTGAACATCCAGGAACTGCTGGTGCTGGCACCGCAGAAGTTCCAGGTCGGCGACTTCTGGATCACCCTGGCGACCCTGATGCTGCTGGGCGGCGCTGTCGGTAAATCGGCACAACTGCCACTGCAAACCTGGCTGGCAGACGCCATGGCCGGTCCTACCCCGGTGTCGGCACTGATCCACGCCGCCACCATGGTGACCGCCGGTGTCTACCTGATCGCCCGTACCCACGGCCTGTTCACCCTGGCGCCGGAAATCCTGCACCTGGTGGGCCTGGTGGGCGGCGTGACCCTGGTGCTGGCCGGCTTTGCCGCGCTGGTGCAGACCGACATCAAGCGCATCCTCGCCTACTCGACCATGAGCCAGATCGGCTACATGTTCCTGGCCCTGGGCGTCGGTGCCTGGGACGGCGCAATCTTCCACCTGATGACCCACGCCTTCTTCAAGGCCCTGCTGTTCCTGGCGTCCGGTGCGGTGATCGTTGCCTGCCACCACGAGCAGAACATCTTCAAGATGGGCGGCCTGTGGAAGAAACTGCCGTTGGCCTACGCCAGCTTCATCGTCGGTGGTGCCGCGCTGGCAGCCCTGCCACTGGTGACCGCAGGTTTCTACTCCAAGGACGAAATCCTCTGGGAAGCCTTTGCCAGCGGTAACCAGGGCCTGCTGTACGCCGGCCTGGTGGGTGCGTTCATGACCTCGCTGTACACCTTCCGCCTGATCTTCATCACGTTCCACGGTGAAGCCAAGACCGAAGCCCACGCAGGCCACGGCATTTCCCACTGGCTGCCGCTGTCGGTGCTGATCATCCTGTCGACCTTCGTCGGCGCCATGATCACTCCGCCACTGGCCGGCGTACTGCCACAAAGCGTCGGGCATGCCGGCGGCGACGCCAAGCACAGCCTGGAAATCGCCTCGGGCGCCATCGCCATCGCCGGGATCCTGCTGGCGGCCCTGTTGTTCCTCGGCAAGCGTCGCTTGGTCACCGCCGTGGCCAACAGTGGCATTGGCCGCTTCCTTTCGGCCTGGTGGTTCGCTGCCTGGGGCTTCGACTGGATCTACGACAAACTGTTCGTCAAGCCTTACCTTGCGATCAGCCATGTACTGCGCAAAGACCCGCTCGACCAAACCATCGGTTTGATCCCGCGTGCCGCCAAGGCTGGCCACACCGCCCTGAGCCGCACCGAGACCGGCCAATTGCGTTGGTATGCAGCTTCCATGGCGGCCGGTGCCGTGCTGGTGATCGGCGCCATCGTAGTGGTAGCGGTCTGATATGAACTTTGCGAACTTGCGAAAGGAAACGAGCCCGTCATGATTCTGCCCTGGCTAATCCTGATCCCCTTTATCGGCGGCCTGCTCTGCTGGATGGGCGAGCGCTTCGGCGCTACCCTGCCCCGCTGGATTGCGTTGCTGACCATGTCCCTGGAACTCGCACTCGGCCTCTGGCTGTGGGCCCATGGCGACTATTCATTTGCTCCGGCACCGGGTGTCGATCCAACCTTCGCGCTTGAGTTCAAGCACGTCTGGATCGAACGCTTCGGCATCAATGTGCACCTGGCCCTCGACGGCCTGTCGCTGTTGATGATCCTGCTGACCGGCCTGCTGGGTATCCTCTCGGTACTCTGCTCCTGGAAAGAAATCGAGCGTCACGTGGGTTTCTTCCACCTGAACCTGATGTGGATCCTGGGCGGCGTAGTCGGCGTGTTCCTCGCCCTCGACCTGTTCATGTTCTTCTTCTTCTGGGAAATGATGCTGGTGCCGATGTACTTCCTCATCGCGCTCTGGGGTCACAGTTCTTCGGACGGCAAGAAAACCCGGATCTACGCGGCGACCAAGTTCTTCATCTTCACCCAGGCTTCCGGCCTGATCATGTTGGTGGCGATCCTGGGTCTGGTCCTGGTCAACTTCAACAACACCGGCGTGATTACCTTCAACTACGCCGACCTGTTGAAAACCAAGATGTCGATGACCACCGAGTACATCCTCATGCTCGGTTTCTTCATCGCCTTCGCGGTGAAACTGCCGGTGGTGCCGTTCCACTCCTGGTTGCCTGACGCTCACGCCCAGGCGCCCACCGCAGGTTCCGTGGACCTGGCCGGTATCCTGTTGAAGACGGCGGCCTACGGCCTGCTGCGTTTTGCCCTGCCGCTGTTCCCGAATGCTTCGGCCGAGTTTGCGCCGATCGCCATGACCCTGGGCCTGATCGGGATCTTCTACGGTGCATTCCTGGCCTTCGCGCAAACCGACATTAAGCGTCTGATTGCCTTCTCGTCCGTTTCCCACATGGGTTTCGTACTGATCGGCATCTACTCCGGCAGCCAACTGGCGTTGCAAGGCGCAGTGATCCAGATGCTGGCCCACGGTGTTTCAGCCGCCGCGCTGTTTATCCTCAGTGGCCAACTGTACGAGCGCCTGCACACCCGTGACATGCGTGAAATGGGCGGCATCTGGTCGCGTATCGCCTACCTGCCGGCAATCAGCCTGTTCTTTGCCGCTGCGTCCCTGGGCTTGCCGGGTACCGGCAACTTCGTCGGTGAGTTCCTGATCCTGATGGGCAGCTTCGTCAGTGCGCCATGGATCACCGCGATTGCCACCTCCGGCCTGGTGTTCGGTTCGGTCTACTCGCTGATCATGATCCACCGCGCCTACTTCGGCCCGACCAAGTCGGACGCCGTCCTCAAAGGGATGGATGCTCGCGAACTGATCATGGTGCTCGGCCTTGCGGCATTGCTGGTGTATATCGGCGTGTATCCGCAACCGTTCCTCGACACCTCTGCCGCCACGATGCATGGCGTGCAGCAGTGGTTGAGCACCGCCTTCACTCAACTCGCTTCGGCCCGGTAAGAGCGCTATGGAATTCACGATCCAACACTTTATCGCGCTTGCGCCGCTGCTGATTACCAGCCTCACCATTGTGGTGGTGATGCTGGCAATCGCCTGGCGCCGCAATCACTCGCAGACGTTCCTGCTGTCTACCGCAGGCCTGAACCTGGCCTTGCTGTCGATTATCCCGGCACTCAAGGTAGCCCCGCTGGCGGTGACCCCGCTGGTCATGATCGATGACTTCGCGCTGCTGTACACCGCGTTGATCCTCGTGGCGACACTGGCCTGCGTCACCCTCGCCCATGCCTACCTCGGCGAAGGCGGCACCGGCTACCCGGGCAACCGCGAAGAGCTGTACCTGCTGATCCTACTGGCGGCGGCCGGCGGTATCGTGCTGGTCAGCGCGCAGCACCTGGCCGGCTTGTTCATCGGCCTGGAACTGCTGTCGATCCCGACCTACGGCCTGGTGGCCTACGCCTTCTTCAACAAGCGCTCCCTGGAAGCCGGCATCAAGTACATGGTGCTGTCGGCTGCAGGTTCCGCGTTCCTGTTGTTCGGTATGGCCCTGCTCTACGCCGAAGCCGGCAGCCTGAGCTTCAGCGGTATCGGCCACGCCCTGGCCACCACCAGCATGCCTGCGCCAATCGCCCAACTGGGCCTGGCCATGATGCTGATCGGCCTGGCGTTCAAGCTGTCGCTGGTACCGTTCCACCTGTGGACCCCAGACGTGTACGAAGGCGCCCCGGCGCCGGTAGCCGCGTTCCTGGCTACTGCGTCGAAGGTTGCAGTGTTTGCGGTGATGGTGCGTCTGTTCCAGATCTCCCCGGCCGCCAACACCGGTGTGCTGAGCGACGTGCTGACCGTGATCGCCATTGCGTCGATCCTGTTCGGCAACCTGCTGGCCCTGACCCAGAACAACCTCAAGCGTCTGCTGGGTTACTCGTCCATCGCGCACTTCGGCTACCTGCTGATCGCCCTGGTGGCGAGCAAGGGCCTGGCGGTGGAAGCGATTGGCGTGTACCTGGTCACCTACGTGATCACCAGCCTCGGCGCGTTCGGCGTGATCACCCTGATGTCCTCGCCTTATAAAGGCCGTGACGCCGACGCCCTGTACGAATACCGCGGCCTGTTCTGGCGCCGTCCGTACCTGACCGCCGTACTGACCGTGATGATGCTGTCCCTGGCTGGTATCCCGCTGACCGCAGGCTTTATCGGCAAGTTCTACATCGTCGCGACCGGTGTCGAAGCCCACGAATGGTGGCTGGTGGCATCCCTGGTACTGGGCAGCGCCATCGGCGTGTTCTACTACCTGCGCGTGATGGTCACCCTGTACCTGATCGAGCCAAACCTGCGCCGTGTGGACGCCGAGCTGCACTGGGAACAGAAAGCCGGTGGCGTGATGCTGCTGGCCATTGCCCTGCTGGCGTTCTTCCTGGGTGTCTACCCACAACCGTTGCTCACCCTGGTGCAGCATGCGGTGATGGCGGGTTGATTACCTAGCAGCCAGCAGTAAACAGAACGGCACCTGAGGGTGCCGTTTTGCGTTTCTGGCAAAGGTTAAAGTTCCCTGCCCGGCTCAAGGAATGTTCCTTACGAAAATGCCTCTGTGTCTGGCATCTATCTGCCTGAGCCACTCGTATGGTGTATGCGCTTTAGGAAGAATCCCACGTCATGGTCACTTGACCCTTGGCAGAGGGGCCACCAAACTATACGCAGGCTACGTACAGAACATGGATGCTCTATTTATTGAACTGCCGCCCTTTGAGCGGTACCGCAAGGACTACCTGACTGACGAACTGTTTCACGGCTTTCAGCAAGAACTCATGAAGAACCCCGAAGCGGGGGCCGTGATGGAAGGGACCGGTGGGTTACGCAAGCTGCGCTTCGTCGATGAACGACGAAACAAAGGCAAGCGGGGTGGATTACGAGTCATCTATTACTGGTGGTCGGGCGGCACTCAATTTTGGCTGTTCACGCTGTACGGCAAGCACGAGCAGAGCGACTTGAGCCCACAACACAAACACGCCCTCAAGCACATGCTGGACAGGGAAATCAAAGCGAGAGGATTCACATGAAACGTGACATTTTTTCCGAACTGGTCGAAGGCTTCGATGCATTGGCCAACGAGCGCCAAGGCAAGGTCACACTCCGGACTCATACCGTGCAGCAAAACAAACTGGCCCTTCTCACCGCTGAAGACGTCATTGCAGTACGACAACAGCTCAATCTTTCCCGTGCTGTATTTGCCATGTATCTACGCACCAATACACGCACCCTGGAAAACTGGGAGCAAGGCCGAGCACGACCCAATGCCCAGGCCGCCACACTGATTCGGCTGGTATCAAAATTTCCGGATACAGTGGAACGATTGGCACTGCTAAGCTGATCGCATGCCTTAAAGGCTGCTGAAGCGGTCTTTTACACCGCAACAAAAACGGCACCTCACGGTGCCGTTGTGCTATCCGCCCTCCCTCACTTGCGCGCAGCCTCCCACGACTTGAGCAAGTCCGCATAGTTCACGGTTTCACCCTTGGGCTTCTCGTTCGCCAATTTCGGCTTGGGCGCACCCGGCTGGTCGAACCAGTACTGGGCATCGCGCTCGGGGTTCATCTTCGGCCCGCAGATCGGTTGCACCTTGGAGCGCTCCAGGCGCGTCATGATCGCGTCCTGGTCCTTGGCCAGGCCATCCAGCGCCTGTTGTGGGGTTTTCTCGCCACTGGCGGCTTCCGAGATATGGCTCCACCACAATTGGGCCAGGCGTGGATAGTCCGGCACGTTGGTGCCGGTCGGCGTCCATTGCACCCGCGCCGGGCTGCGATAGAACTCCACCAGGCCGCCAAGTTTCGGTGCCAGGTCAGTCATGGCCTGGGAATTGATGTCCGATTCGCGGATCGGCGTCAGGCCAACAATGGTTTTTTTCAAGGACACGGTTTTCGAGGTGACGAACTGCGCATAGAGCCAGGCCGCCAGTTTCTGTTTCTCTGGCGTGGATTTGAGGAAGGTCCAGGAGCCCACGTCCTGATACCCCAGCTTCATGCCCTCCTCCCAATACGGACCGCGTGGTGACGGGGCCATGCGCCATTTCGGCGTGCCATCGGCGTTCATCACCGGCAAGCCCGGCTTGGTCATATCGGCGGTAAAGGCGGTGTACCAGAAAATCTGCTGCGCGATATTACCCTGGGACGGCACCGGCCCGGACTCGGAGAAGGTCATGCCCGCCGCTTCCGGTGGCGCATAGGCGCGCATCCAGTCGACATACTTCTGCGTGGCAAACACTGCGGCCGGGCCGTTGGTGTCGCCGCCACGGGTCACGCTGGAACCCACCGGGTGGCAGTCCTCGACCCGGATCCCCCACTCGTCCACTGGTAAGCCGTTGGGCAGGCCCTTATCGCCGCCACCGGCCATGGAGAACCAGGCATCGGTAAAGCGCCAGCCCAGGGACGGATCCTTCTTGCCATAGTCCATATGGCCATACACGCGCTTGCCGTCGATTTCCTTGACGTCTTCGCTGAAGAACTTGGCGATATCCTCATAGGCCGACCAGTTCACCGGCACGCCCAGCTCATAGCCGTACTTTTCCTTGAACTTGGCCTTCAGATCGGCCCGCTCGAACCAGTCGGCACGGAACCAGTACAGGTTGGCGAATTGCTGGTCGGGCAACTGATAGATCTTGCCGTCCGGCGCAGTGGTAAAGGAGATGCCAATAAAGTCCTTGAGGTCCAGGGTCGGCGAGGTGAAGTCCTTGCCTTCATTGGCCATCAGGTCGGTAATCGATTCGGTCTTGCCATAGCGAAAGTGCGTACCGATCAGGTCGGAATCGTTGACCCAGCCGTCATAGATATTTTTGTCCGACTGCATCTGGGTCTGCAGCTTCTCCACCACGTCGCCTTCCTGCAGCAGGTCGTGGGTCAGCTTGATCCCGGTGATTTCACTGAAGGCCTTGGCCAGCACCTTGGATTCGTACTCGTGGGTGGTGAGGGTTTCTGACACCACATTGATCTTCATCCCACGAAACGGCTCGGCGGCCTTGATAAACCACTTCAGTTCTTCAAGCTGCTGGGCCTGCGTCAGGGTGGACGGTTTGAACTCGCTGCCGATCCACTTCTTCGCGGCATCTTCATAGGCATCGGCCCAGGCCACAGCACTCAAACCGCTGAGGGCCAAGACGGCCGCCAATGAAATGCTATGTCGCAGCTTATTGTTTTTATCGAACATAGAGACCTCCTGGTTGGGATCAAAAGGGATGCCTGTGGCTATCCCCAACGCATCACAGACAACAGCCACACCACAGACAGCGCGGACGCCACCCAGATGCTCCAGCCGGTTACGCCAATCACCAGCAGATGCAGGTAGGCGCTCCCGAGAAGACCGATAAACAAGCGATCACCACGGGTGGTGCTGATCGGTAACAAGCCGCGCCGGGGAATGCTCGGCGAGCGCAGTTCCCATGTGGTCATGCCCGCCAGCAACAGGGCAATCGCCACAAAGAACAGGGCAGTCGGGGTGGTCCAGGCCATCCATTCCATCATCGATTCCTCAGACCCGGCCCAGGGCAAAGCCCTTGGCCACATGGTTGCGAACAAACCAGATCACCAGCATGCCCGGCAGGATAGTCAGTACCCCGGCGGCCGCCAGCACCCCCCAGTCAATCCCGGACGCTGACACGGTGCGGGTCATCACGGCAGCAATCGGCTTGGCATTGACGGACGTCAGGGTGCGCGCCAGCAGCAGTTCGACCCAGGAAAACATAAAGCAGAAAAACGCGGTGACACCAATCCCCGAGCCAATCAGCGGGATAAAGATCTTCACGAAAAACTTCGGAAAGCTATAGCCGTCGATGTAGGCCGTTTCGTCGATCTCCTTGGGCACCCCCGACATAAAGCCTTCCAGGATCCACACCGCCAGCGGCACGTTGAACAGGCAGTGGGCCAGGGCCACGGCGATATGCGTATCGAACAGGCCAATGGACGAATACAACTGGAAAAACGGCAATAGGAACACCGCCGGCGGCGCCATGCGGTTGGTCAGCAACCAGAAGAACAGGTGCTTGTCGCCCAGGAAGCGATAGCGCGAAAACGCGTAGGCCGCTGGCAGCGCCACCGTCAGGGAAATCACGGTGTTCAGGCTCACGTAATACAGTGAGTTGAGATAGCCGGTGTACCAACTGGGGTCGGTGAAGATCACCTTGTAGTTGGCCAGGGTGAATTCCTGCGGAAACAGCGTCAGGCCGCCGAGGATTTCGGTGTTGCTCTTGAAGGACATGTTCAGCAGCCAGTAGATCGGCACCAGCAGGAACAGGATGTAGATCAACAGCGGAATGACCTTGCGCTTGCTCATGTTGGCGGCCTCAGCGGTTGGCGTCGGAGTGGGTCATGGCGGTGTAGAACAGCCAGGACACCAACAGGATGATCAGGAAATACACCAGGGAAAACGCCGCCGCCGGGCCCAGGTCGAATTGACCGACAGCCATCTGGGTCAGGGTCTGACTGAGAAAGGTCGTCGCATTCCCCGGCCCACCGCCGGTCAGGACAAAAGGCTCGGTATAGATCATGAAACTGTCCATGAAGCGCAGCATCACCGCGATCAGCAGCACGCTCTTCATCTTCGGCAACTGGATATGTCGGAATACTGCCCAGGCCGACGCACGATCAATCCGCGCGGCCTGGTAGTACACATCCGGTATGGCCCGCAGCCCCGAGTAGCACAGCAGCGCCACCAGGGAGGTCCAGTGCCACACGTCCATCACCAGCACCGTGACCCAGGCGTCCATGGTGTTGGCGGCATAGTTGTAGTTGATGCCCATGGCATTCAGGCTCGAGCCCAGCAGGCCGATATCGGCACGGCCGAAGATCTGCCAGATGGTGCCGACCACGTTCCACGGGATCAGCAGCGGGATGGCCATCACAATCAGCACCAGGGACGACCAGCGCCCCTTGGTGGGCATGGTCAAGGCAATGGCAATGCCCAGCGGGATCTCGATCAGCAACACACACGCGGAATAGATGAACTGGCGCAACAGCGAGTCATGCAGGCGCGGGTCCAGCAACACCTGCTTGTACCAGTCGGCCCCGACGAAATAGCGGCTGGACTGGTCGAAAATGTCCTGCACCGAGTAATTGACCACGGTCATCATCGGGATCACCGCGCTGAACGCCACCAGCAGGAACACCGGCAACACCAGCCACCAGGCCTTGTTGTTCTGCACCTTGTTCATGGCCGCGCCTCCAGCAGGTAATCGTCGGCATACACCATCAGCCATTGCGCCGGAAAGCTGATCGACACCCGGCCTTCGGGCACTGGTTTGTCTTCGGCCAGGCGTACTTTCAACGGCGCGCCGTCGAGGTTGAGGGTCAGGATCTTGTAGGTGCCGAGGTCTTCGACATGCATGACGTCGGCCTGCAACGCGTCAGGAGTGGACTCGTCCCACACATGAATAAACTCGGGACGAATACCGACCTGGAGTTTCTTGTAGTTCTTTTCCGCGATCTGCCGTTGCTGCACCTCGGACAACGCCAGATGTGTCCCGGCAAACCGCACCCCACCGGCATCGGCCTGCACCTCAATCAGATTCATCCCAGGGCTGCCGATGAAATAGCCGACAAAGGTATGGCTGGGACGCTCGAACAACTCCCGTGGCGTACCGAACTGCACAATCTGCCCGCCGTACATCACCGCGATCTTGTCGGCAAAGGTCGAGGCCTCCAACTGATCGTGGGTGACGTAGACCATGGTGATATTGAACTGCTCGTGGATTTGCTTGAGCTTGCGCCGCAGTTTCCACTTCAGGTGCGGGTCGATCACCGTCAGCGGCTCGTCGAACAGGATCGCCGATACGTCATCGCGTACCAGGCCACGGCCCATCGAGACCTTTTGCTTTTCATCGGCGCTGAGGTTGCGGGCTTTTTTGCCCAGCAGGTTCTGCAGGTCGAGCACCTCGGCAATTTCCTGCACCTTGCTGTGCACTTTCGCCTCGGCCATGCCCTGGTTGCGCAGGGGGAATGCCAGGTTATCGAACACGCTCATGGTGTCGTAGACCACCGGGAACTGGAACACCTGGGCGATATTGCGTTTTTCCGGGGTCAGGTCATTCACCACCTTGCTGTCGAACAGCACCTGGCCTTCCGAAGGGCTAAGCAGGCCGGAGATGATGTTGAGCAAGGTCGACTTGCCGCAGCCCGAGGGACCTAGCAAGGCGTAGGCGCCGCCCTGCTCCCAGATGTGGTTCATTTCGCGAATGGCGTAGTCTTCAGGCCCCACAGGTGTAGGGCTGTAGCTATGCGCCAGGTTCTGCAAATGGATCTCGGCCATCAGGCAACCCTCGCGACACGGCGCCCGGGGGCCTGGAGCAAACGGCCCTGGCCATCGAACACAAACAGTTTATGGGTTGGTATGTAGATCCTGATCGGCGCATCCACGTCGTATTCGTGTACCCCAGGCAAGTGCAACACCAGCAGAAAATGCTCGCTGCGCACATGCAGGAAGGTTTCCGAGCCGCTGATCTCCGCCACTTCCACGGTCACTGCCAGTTCCAGGTCATCGTCGTTGCTGGGCACCAGGCTGATATGGCTGGGACGCACGCCAAAGCGGAACTCGCCCTCGCCAATCGGCCGCAGGTCCACGTTCAACGGGAAGTGCACATCATTGGCGAAGCTCACTTCATTGCCGCTGATGCGCCCCGGCATCAGGTTGATCGGCGGCTCGGAAAACAGCTCGGCCGCCAATACCATCTGCGGTTGGTGATAGACCTCGGCGGCCCTGCCGCTCTGGATCACCCGGCCTTCGTGGAGGATGGTCGTAGTGCCGCCCAGCGCCAGGGCCTCGTTAGGCTCGGTGGTGGCGTAGATGGCAATGGTGTTGCGGGCCTTGAACAGCTCGCGCATTTCCTGACGCAGCTCTTCGCGCAGTTTGTAGTCCAGGTTGACCAGGGGTTCGTCGAACAGAATCAGCTCGGCATCCTTGACCAGCGCCCGGGCCATGGCCGTGCGTTGCTGCTGGCCACCGGACAGCTCCAGGGGATGACGTTGCAGGAACTTGTCGATGCGCAACATCTGCGCGGTTTCCAGCACCTTGCTGTGGATCAGTTCGTTGGAGGCCCCAGCCTGGCGCAGCGGCGAGGCGATATTCTCGAACACGGTCATGGTCGGGTAGTTGATGAACTGCTGGTACACCATCGACACATTGCGCAAGCGCACCGGCTTGTGGGTAACGTCGACGCCGTTCATCAGGATGCGCCCGTGGTCCGGCTTGTCCAGGCCGGCCATCAGGCGCATCAGACTGGTCTTGCCGGACAACGTGCGCCCTAGCAGGACATTGAAGGAACCGGCTTCAAAGCGCAGGTTGGCGTCATCGATCCAGGTCTGGCCTTCGACAACGCGGGTCACATGTTCCAGGGTCAATGACATGACACGCCCTTTTTCTTATTGGAATTGTTCTTCCAGGGGCAGAGCGAGTTTCGTGCCAATAACAAAAAATATTTATTTACCAAAGGCTTAGGCAGAACTGCTGCTCGGTGCTGAACAGAAATGAACATTCACAACTGAACAATTGAACAACCGCCGGGTTGACAATGAACAGTTCTGAACAACACTGAGTAAGCCCAGTAAAACCGTTCAACCTGTGGGAGCTGGCTTGCCTGCGATAGCGATCTCACGGACGCCATCGCAGGCAAGCCAGCTCCCACAAGGTGAGCGGTGCACGGTTCATAACAACAATAAAAAGAAGGTCACCACCATGGCCGCAGCAGCCCCGCTTTTGCCCCACGACACCATCATCCAGGACTCCTGGCGCCGCTGCCGTGCCTTTGGCCTGGATCACCAAAGCACCCCCAGTTTCGACCAACTGCCCGCCGAGGGCATCAGCCAACTGTTGGAGAGCCAGCATGCACTGGTCCAGACCACCCACCAGGAAGTGCTGCCCTATTACGAGAACATCCTAAGCAATTCCAACTGCCTGATCATGCTGGCCGACAACCAGGGCCAGGTCCTGACGTCCTGGGGCACCCAGCGCTTTATCGAACCCAAGCTCGCCCGGGGCTTCAGCGCCGGGGCCAGCTGGATGGAGCGCGCCACCGGCACCAACGCCATCGGCACCGCGCTGGCCTGCGCCCAGGCGGTGCATATCGAGCATGACGAGCACTTCCTCAAGGCCAACCGTTTCATGACCGGTTCGGCCGCGCCGATCTTTGATGCCAAGCGCGAAATCATTGCGGTGCTGGATGTGTCCAGCGACAGCTACCTACCGCCCTCCCACACCCTGGGCATGGTCAAGATGATGAGCCAGACCGTGGAAAACCGGCTGATCCTCAACCTGTTTGGCGGCGAACACTTCCAACTGACCTTCAATACCGGCCTGAACAACCTCGACAGCCAATGGGCTGGCCTGCTGATCTTCGATGAAAGCGGCCAGGTGCTGTCGGCCAACCGCCGCGCCGACAACCTGCTGGGCATCAGCCTGTCGCGGGTAATGATCGACAGCCTGTTCAAGGTCTCGCTGCTGGAGCTGCTCAACCAGCCCGAAGGCCTACCCTTCGCCCTGCAAGCTGCCGGGCGCAACCGTTTCCAGTGCCTGCTCAAACGCCCCAAGCAGGTGCCGGTGCAGGCCAGGGTCTTTAGCCCGTCGGCCCCCGCGGCCATTGGCCTCAAGACCCTGCATTTTGGCGACAGCCGCGTGGAAAAGGCTGTGCGCCAGGCCGAACGCCTGCTGGAAAAAGACATCCCGCTACTGATCCACGGCGAAACCGGGGTGGGCAAGGAAGTTTTCGTCAAAGCCCTGCACCAGGCCAGTTCCCGCAGCCAGCAAGCATTTATCGCCGTCAACTGTGCGGCGATTCCGGCGGAGCTGGTGGAGTCGGAGTTGTTTGGCTACGAAAAAGGCGCATTTACCGGTGCCAATCAAAAAGGCAGCATCGGCCTGATCCGCAAGGCGGACAAAGGCACGCTGTTTCTCGATGAAATCGGCGACATGCCCCTGCCCACTCAGGCCCGGCTGCTGCGGGTACTGCAAGAGCGTTGCGTGCAACCGGTGGGTAGCAGCGAATTGTTCCCGGTGGACCTGCGGATTATCTCGGCCACCAACCGCTCGCTGCGCGAACAGGTGCAGATCGGACGGTTTCGTGAGGATTTGTACTACCGCATTGGCGGCCTGACCCTGGAGCTGCCGCCCCTGCGCGAACGCAGTGACAAGCAGGCGCTGTTCAAGCAACTGTGGCAACAGCACCGCGAACCCACGCAATGGGCCGGGCTCAGTGCCGACGTCCTGGCGTTATTCGAGCAACACCCCTGGCCGGGCAACCTGCGCCAGGTCAGCAGCGTGATCCAGGTAGCGCTGGCCATGGCCGAAGACCAACCGATCCGCCCGGAACACCTGCCGGATGACTTTTTTGTCGACCTGGGGCAAGCCGTACCCAGTACGCCGGTGGTGATGGGCGATCTGGAGGATATCCAGGGCCTTAAGCAACGGTTGGCGGCGGTCGGCGGCAATATCTCCCATCTGGCGCGGGAGCTGGGGGTTAGCCGTAATACGTTGTACAAGCGATTACGTGCCGCTCCATAGCCGCAAATCTTGTATTTGCCTTTAGGACCGCTCGCCAATTGAGGTGGCCTTAAACGGAAGTCCAACCGGGAAATTTTTCCCTGCACGTAAGCCCATTCTGATTTAACGGCCCACACCTCCAACCGCTCTTTTCCTGCGGCATTCTCCGACGCCTTTCTTTTGCAGAGACGTCATGGATGCCAGCCCCTGCCCCTGCCCCTGATTCATCGCCCATCGAGCGGATCGAATACGAGCTCGATGGCTTTCACCAGAGCCTGGCACTGTACCGCCGGCAGATAACAAGCTGGTACGCACAGGCCCTGGACAAGGCCAGTCATGCCACGGATTTGCCGTCGCTGCTGGGCATGGAGCGGGTGCTGCGGATCGGTGATGCCCAGGGGTCGGTGAGTATGACCGACACCGACTTTGCCTCCAGTGTTGCCGTGTGCCCGGCAGGCGGCGAGCTGAGGATCGAGAGCCAATTCGAGTCGGTGTATGACGTGCCCCTGGGCAATCTCCAGGTGCAGGTGATTGGCCTGGATGATGGCAGTTCCACGCTGATCCAACTGGATGCACAGGGCAAGGGCACCCATCACTGCACGGCCGGTGGACGCTATCAGGTGCGTGTGCAGGGCGGAGTTACAACGGCGCAGGTGGAGGCGCTGTTTACTTCCTACGACGGTTTGACCGCCGAGCTACAAGCCTGGCTGCGCAAGGAATGGAGGGGGTTCAAACCGCACTGGCAGGCGTCGGCGTCAAGTGCCATTGGCAGTGGGATATTGGCCGGCACCTGGTCAGCCATTTCCGAGGTGTGGGACAGCCTGTCGCTGGTGCAGGACATCCTCAAGGACCCGGCCAAGCATATCGAGCGCCTGGGCACCCAGGCCGCCGAGCTGGCAGCCCTAGCGCGTGAGGCGCCGCAGGTGATGGAACAGGCGATGTTGCTGGCCAGCGACGAAGCGGCGCTGTACCTGATGTTGCGCACGGCGATGATCTGGTTGTCGGCGTTGCCGCCCAGCCAGGTGGCAGGGAAAACCGCCGAGGTGCTTGCCGGGTTTGCCGTGTCGTTGCTGATTGATTTGCTGATTGCGCTGGTAGCAGGGAAAACCGCCGAGGTGCTTGCCGGGTTTGCCGTGTCGTTGCTGATTGATTTGCTGATTGCGCTGGTGCTGACCATTGCCCTGCAAGGCGCCGGGATCGCGTATCTGGGGCTGCGCCTGGCCAAGTATGGGGCGCAGGTGGTTGAGCTGGCGGTGGGCTTCGTCAAGGGCGTGTTCGACATCCTCAAGCGTTTTATGGGGGCGGTGGAGCGCTACAAGGCCGTGGCCGT
>NZ_LKBY01000104.1:0-70360 GCF_002699915.1 Pseudomonas sp. ICMP 8385
AATCATCGCGCCTAACTCTGCAAGTTGAAGCCTAATGGGCCGTGCCAATCATCGCGCAACGCGGTGCCAAATCCGGCGCGCGCTTACATCGGTTCGTTGCCGACCCGCACATCCAGTTGAATCCCGGGGTAGCGGGCGGTGAAATCGGCCAGCCTTGGCACCAGCCAGCATTGCGCGACGGAAGGCCTGGCGTAGAAGCACAGCTGGCCTTCGATCTGCGTATCGGAACGCTCCTGCACAGCCTCGGACAGGGTGTCCATGGTGTGCTGCATGACCTTGAAAATCCGCTCGCCGTCATCGGTCAGGTCGACCTTGCGCGGCAAGCGATGGAACAGCTTGAGCGACAGTTCTTCTTCCAGGCGCGCTATGCGGTGGCTGACCGCACTGGCGGTCAGGCACAGCTCGTCAGCGGCGCGGGCGAAGCTGAGGTGGCGGGCGGCGACCAGGAACGTATGCAGGTTGGACAGGTGGGCGCCGTTGAGCTTGGGCGCTTTGCTCAGGCCAGGTGCTGCCATGTGGGTATCCCTCTTCGCGTCAACCGCCGGCGATCAGCGATGGGTGGTCGTTTGCAGAGCGCGCCCCTTATCCAGGTAGGTGGCGAACTCTTCAGCGGGGACCATGCTGCCGCCGGTTCCCCAGATCAAGTGCGTGGCGTTGGCCAACTGCGTGGCCCCGACGCCAATGCGTTGCAAATACTGCGCGTCCTTGAGCACCCGCACAATGCCTGGCGCGCCGGCCAGGGCCGAAGGTTCGAGTTTTACCCCTTCAAGCTCATGGGCGAGGAACATCAGGCGGTAGAGTTCTTCGTCGGTGACGGTGTAGTAGCCATCGATCAGGCGCTGCATCGCCTTGCCGACGAAGCCAGAGGGACGGCCCACTGCCAGGCCGTCAGCCGCAGTGAGGTTATCGATGCCGAAGTCCTGCACGCTCACCTGGTCATGCAGCCCGGTATACACACCGAGCAGCATGCAGGGGGAGTGGGTCGGTTCGGCAAACACGCAGTGCACCGCATCGCCAAACGCCAGCTTCAAGCCAAACGCCACGCCACCAGGGCCGCCGCCAACTCCGCAGGGCAAGTACACGAACAGCGGATGCTCGGTGTCCACCCGCACCCCGGCCACTTCAAACTGCCGGGCCAGGCGCTCGGCGGCCACGGCATAGCCGAGGAACAGGTGGGGCGAGTTTTCATCGTCGATGAAATAGCAGGCCGGATCGTTTTGCGCCTGCTGGCGGCCGTTTTCCACGGCAACGCTGTAGTCGGATGCGTACTCCACCACCGTCACGCCGTTGGCGCGCAGTTTGTCCTTCTTCCATTGGCGTGCATCCGATGACATATGCACCGTCGCCTGGAACCCCAGCGTGGCGCTGATGATGCCGATGGACAGGCCCAGGTTGCCGGTGGAGCCCACGGCGATTTTGTACTGGTTGAAGAACGCCCGTGCATGCTCGCCGGCCAAGGCCGCGTAATTATCGTCGAGGCTGATCAAGCCGGCCTGCAGGGCCAGGTCTTCAGCGTGCTTGAGCACTTCATGGATACCGCCACGGGCCTTGATCGAGCCGGAGATGGGCAAGTCGTTGTCTTTTTTCAGCCACAGCGCGCCGCAGTCGGGGAGGGCGGCTTCGCTCAACAGCGCGTGCTGCATGGCCTTCAGCGGTTGGATCGCCGATTCGATGATACCGCCCGCCGCCGCCGTCTCCGGGAACACCTTGGCGAGATAGGGCGCGAAGCGAAGCAGGCGCGCGCTGGCGTCTTTTACATCGTCCAGGCTCAGGCCGACATCCCCAAGGGCCACAGCGGTCGGGGCGATCGCGGGGTTGAACCAACTGACCTGCTCAAGTGCGACCAGCGCCTTGATGACCGGGTGGCTTTCATACCAGGCGTCGAGCGTTTTACCTTGAATCATGGGCACTGCCTTTGAAGTGGGGTTCATCATACAAACCGGGAAAGGATGAGGGTAAAGATCAGGGCCGCCACCGAAGCGAGCACGGTGGCGCCGGTGAATTTCTTGAGGGCTTCGGAGAGGGAAATCCCCAGGTACTCTTTTACGACCCAGAACGCCGAGTCCGTCACGTGGGTCCAGCCGATGGCACCGGCACCGATGGCGATCACCAGGATCTCGGGGCTGTATTGCGGGTTTTGCCCGAGGATCGGCAGGACCATGCCGGCGGTGCTGATCATGGCCACGGTGGCCGAGCCGACGGCGAAGTGCATCAGCCCGGCGATCAACCACGCGAGGAGGATCGGGTTGATGCTGGACTGGCCCAGCACATCCGCCAGGACCTTGCCGATACCGCTGCCGACCAGCATGTCGTTGAACGCGCCACCGGCG
Organism: Pseudomonas sp. ICMP 8385; assembly: GCF_002699915.1. NCBI lineage: Bacteria > Pseudomonadati > Pseudomonadota > Gammaproteobacteria > Pseudomonadales > Pseudomonadaceae > Pseudomonas > Pseudomonas sp. ICMP 8385. The sequence continues at coordinate 2,331 of NZ_LKBY01000104.1, forward strand.
CCGATCACCAGCAGAATGCCGGCCAGTGGCGGGAAGCAGCGGTGGGTCAGCTCAAGCAGATCGCCCATGCCCAGCCCACGGCGCAGGCCCAGGGACCAGTAGGCAAAGCAAATCGACAGCGCCAGGGCAATCAGCGGGTTGCCCATGAAGGACACCCATTCAAACGCCATCGAGCCTTTGCTCAGTAAAGGTGTTGCCAGGGTTTTGCCGACCATCAACGCCAAGGGCAGCAGCACCGTGATCATCGCCATGGCGAAACTGGGGGCCTGGCTGTCATCGATGCTCCCCTCGCCACGCTCAGCCAGAAACTGAGCCTGGCCGGCCGGGGCCTGCCGCGCGCAGGTCAGCTTGACCCAGATCGGCCCGGCAATCACCGCCGTGGGCAACCCGACGATCAGCCCGTACAGAATCACCTTGCCGATATCGGCATTGAGCATGCCGGTAATGGCCGTGGCGGCGGGGTGCGGCGGCAGGATGCAGTGCACTACCATCAGCGAGGTCGCCAGCGGCACGCCCAGGTACAACAGGTTGATCCGGGTCTGCCGGGCAACCACATAAATCAGCGGGATCAGCAGCACAAATCCCACCTCGAAGAACACCGGAATCCCGGCAATAAAGCCCACCAGCATCATCGCCCACGCGGCGTTCTGCTCGCCCAGCAGGCGCAGCAGCGTGGTCGCAATGCGCTTGGCGCCGCCAGACTCTTCCAGCAACTTGCCGAGGATGCTGCCCAAGCCAATGATCCCGGCAAGGAACCCGAGCGTACTGCCCATGCCCTTCTCAAATGCCGAGACAATCGCGGTGGGGGTCATGCCCGTACCGACCCCCACCAGCAGGCTGGCGGCGATCAGGGCCAGGAACGGATGGACACGGCATTTACCGATCAGCACGACAATCAATAGGATCGACGCGCCAAGGATCAATAGAGAAAAGGTAGGGGACATGGGTGGGTCTGCTCCATCGCAGTTATTGTTAGTTGTTTGCGATGGATTAGATTTCAGGCCTATGGCGGGGACAAACGATGATTCGTCAGGCGCTAGCTGAGGCCTGTTCACTTATGGCCAGGGGCGCTGTACGTTCTCAGAAGTCCCAGCGCGTCGACAGCATGACGTTGCGCGGGTCGCCGTAGTAAACCGAGTTGTAGAAGCCAATGTTGGTGTAGTACTTCTTGTCGAAGACGTTGTTGATGTTGAGGGCGGCCGAGACGTTGTCGGTAACTTGATAGCGGGCCATCGCGTCGACTACCCAGAGTGGAGACTGGGAGAAGTTATCCTGGGTGCCCGTCGTGTAGTTGTTCGTCAGTAGCTTCCAACCCGTACCCTGCCAGCGCACGCCGCTGCCCACGGTGAGTTTGTCCAGCGGGCCGGTCAGCTTGTAGGTGGTGTAGATATTGACCTGGTCTTCCGGTTCCCAGGTGGACAGCTTCGCCCCCTGCTTGTCGCGCATGATCTTGTGGGTGTAGCCCGCCTGTAATTGCCAGCCGGGTGCAAGCTCCCCGGAAATTTCCGCTTCGTAGCCCTTGGTCTTGGATTCAACCCCCTTGTAGGCACCATCAAGCCCGGGGATGCTTCCGTTTACGTAGCTGTCGTCGGTGACTGCGCGATTGTCTTCGTGAACCTCAAAGTACGCGAGGCTGGAGTTCAGGCGGCCATCAAAGAACTCACCCTTGAGCCCGATTTCGTAGTTTTTACCTTCGTCCGGCTCCACCGGCTTGTCATTGATATCGCGGTATTCGCGCTGCGGCAGGTAGATATCGGTGTAGCTGGCGTATGCCGAGAAGTTTTCGTTGAGGTCGTAGGTGATGCCGGCGTAAGGCATGACCTTGCCGGTGTCCTTGACCTGGCTGGTGCCGGTCACTTCAAAGTTATTGACCCGGGTGCCGAGCATCAGGTGCAGGTCATCCGTCACGCTGAAACGGGCGGTCATGTAGCCGGCGCTCTGGCGGGTGGTCTCGTCGTTGTAGCTGGTTTCCGGGCCCCGGCCTGGCTTAGTGGCATCGCCGTCCCAGTTGAAGTAGTCGTGGCTATTGCCATCGGTGTAGATGGCGCTGGTGTAGTTGCGGCCGATCCAGCGCGAGCGCGATACCGACGTACCGACCACCAGCTCATGTTCGCGGCCGAATAGGCTGAACGGGCCGGTGGCGTACAGGTCGCCGGTGTCGCTGGTGGTTTCACCGTCGTAGGCACGGGTCAGCAGCATGGCTTTGCCGGTGGTTGCGTTCGGGTTCAGCAGGGCAGAAAGCGGTGCGTCGTAGCCGTTGATCTGGTGGTTGTACTGGGCTTTGCCCACCCAGCCATTGTCGAAGGTGTGTTCCAGCGTCGCGAAGCCGGTGCGCGTGTACTGTGCCCACTTGCTGTACTTGGCCCCGTTGTTGAAGCCGCGCGGTGTGCTGATGCGATTGCCCGCCGAGTCATACAGCGAGGCCGAGCCCGACCAGCTGGAGCCCTGGGGATCGCTGTCCTGGTAGTCGGCGCCGACCGTCAGCAGGGTGTCGGGTGCCAGGTCGAACTCCAGGATGCCGTAGTACACGGCGGTCTGGCGCTGGTAGTGGTCGAGGAATGAGTGTTTATCCTGATAGGCCGCAACGGCCCGCCCACGGACGTTGCCGGACTCGGTCAGCGGGCCGCTGACATCCACTTCGGAGCGATAGTTGTCCCAGGAACCCGCGCCCAGGTCGATGTAGCCCTTGAATTCGGCGGTTGGCTTCTTGCGCACCATGTTGATGGTGCCGCCTGGGCCGCCAGCGCCGGTGAGCAAGCCGGTGGCCCCCTTGAGGACTTCGACACGGTCGTAGATCACGGTGTCTGTGAGGGTGTGGCCGGAAGAATATTGCGCATCTTGCAGGATCGGAATGCCGTCGTACTGGAAGTTGCGAATGGCAAACCCGCGCGAGTAATACGAGGTACGTTCACTGTCATAAGCGGCCACGGTGATGCCAGGGGTATGGCGCATCACGTCGTCGATTGACTTGAGGCTGAAGTCGTCCATGGCCTGGCGGGTCACCACGGAGATCGACTGCGGTGTCTCCCGTGGCGTCAGTACCAATTTGGTGGCGGTGGCGATGGTGCCCGGCGTGTAGGAGCCGGAGCCCTCGGTAACGGTGCCCAGTTGGTTGCTGATCACATTGGTGGTGCCAAGCTCCAGCGGGCCCGACGCTTGGGGGCGAGGTTTGAGCAGCACTGCGTTTGCGCCGTTCTGTTCAAAGTCCAGCCGCGTGCCCTTCAGCAGTTGAGCCAACGCCTGTTGGGCGGTCATTTGGCCACTGACGCCCGAGGATTCGACGCCCTGGGCCATGTCCGAGGAATACGCAATTTGCAGCCCGCTCTGCACACTCAACTGATCGAGTGCGTTGACCAGCGACTGCCGTGCAATGGCGAAGCTATGGGTGGTTGGCACCTCGCGGCTGGCCGCTGTGTCGGCGCGCTCGACGGCAACAGCGTGACTGCAGGCCAGGCAAATGGCGAGCGCAAGTATGCTCCGGGCGTGAGTCGAAGTGAGTGCTGGGAAAGGCATGCGGGCTCCGTCATGAATAAGAATTATTTGCAAAAGCAAAATCCTTGACGGGTTGAAGCCCCAAAAACCGTAAAACTTTTTTCGTGCAGGATCGGCCACTGCTTTTAGCGGATGACCAACGACCCGCCCGGCAGACGATAAAGCTGGGTGGCCGTCACTTTGCTCAGTGCTTGCACGATCGCCATCGGATCATCCAGTTGGTAGTTGCCGCTGACACGCTCACCCGCAGCGGCGGCGTTCAGGACAAAGATCGGCGCCGGGTAGTAGCGCTGCACTTCGTCAAGGACTTGCGCCAGGGGGGTGTCCTGGAAGGACAGGCGGCCATTGAGCCAGGCCATCTTCCGTTCAGCGCCTTCCAGGGATAAGGGTTGCAAATGGCCGTCATGGAGTTGCTGCCAGTTACCGACTTGCAACAGGCTCTGTTTGCCCTCGCGATTGGCAAAACGCACCAGGCCCTGGCGCACGGCGACGACAACGTCGTTGCCGCGCTTGCTGACACTGAACTGAGTGCCGACCACGGTAATGGTGGCGTCCGTCGTCTCGATACTCAGCGGACGCTTGGCATCGTGAGCGGCATCGACATAGAGCTCGCCGCGCAGGAGGCGGATGCGGCGTTGAGCCGCGTCGAACTCGGTGCTGATCGCACTGTGGCTGCCCAGCACAATGTGCGAGCCGTCTTCCAGGTCAAAGGGTTTGACCTGGGCGATATCGGTCATGTGATCGGCTTGCAGGCGCATGGGCACATCGGCCATCCAGCCGGCGCCGAGGGCGACCAGCAACACGGCCGCACTGGCAAAGAGTCGAGTCTTGCTGCGCCACGTTGAGGCCGATGATGGGGCCGGTGGCAACTCCAGGTCGACGGCCAGGTTTTGCAAGGCTTGCTGGAATGACTGAGCCTCCCACAACGCCTCTAAATGCGCATACGCAGCCGCATGCTGTGGGTCGGCGTCACGCCACCTGGCAAAGCGTTGGCCCGTGGTGGGGTTGCGCGCAATCTCATCACGCTGGGTAAACCAACGGGTCGCCTGCTCTCTGGCAGCATCGTTGGGGATAACGTTTTGAGTCGGTTCAGTCATGGTAAGTCGATAGCTTTGGCACAGGCATTGAGCGCATTGCGCAGGTCTTTTTCCACTGTACTCAAAGATACCTGCAGCCGTTGTGCAATATCGCCCTGAGACAAACCGTGCAGTTTATGCAGAACCAGGATTTGTTGCTGGCGCGTGGGCAAGGTCCCCAGCACCTGCTGAAACTGTTGCAGTTGCTGCTGGCCATGGGCCTGACATTCCGGGCCCGGTGCCGAAGTCGGCACCTCGACCACCACGCTTTGAGCTAGCTGACACTCGAAACGCCTTTTACTGCGCATGCTGCGCAGGTGGTCAAAGGCTAGATACTGAGCGGTCTGATAGAGGAACGGATGCAGGTGTTCAATCGGTCGGCTATACAACGCTTTTGCCACCTTGAGGTAGGTCTCCTGGGCGAGATCCTCCGCCTGACTTGCACAGCCGACCACCCGCGACAACATACGGATTAACGCACTGCGCTGGCCGATAAAAAGCGCGCTGAGTTTCTTTTGATCGCCTTGCATCTCCATTGCCCCTGCTACCTTGGTGCTGAGCGATTGCGCGAATAGTGGCACACTATAATGAGAAGTCATCTCATTTAAAAGGTCTGTAGCATGACCTGCCTGGAGCGGGGGGGCGGAAAGGCGAGAGTTTCATTGGGGCACGAAATCGCCTGGAACTCGAAAGCCTTCGTAGCTTGTGGGTTATAGGATTTCAGGCACAAAAAAAGACGTTCGTGGACGTCTTTAGATGATGAAGTGGTGGGCCGGGGGAATTTGAATTCGTTACTTAGGCATTTGATCTATCTGACTAATGTGATTCCGTAAAATTCTTTGGAATACCGGCTGGAATACCAAGAGAGCTGAATCTAGCGAAATGTCTCATTACCGTTCTGCAGGCATGGCCGAAAAGATCATCTGTTTATCCGAAAGCGGCCAAGCTAACTAGGCCATCTGTCGCGGGTTTGCCAAACCCAGCTCAGCCCGCTACTCAGGTAACCCGCCACACGAGTCTTTGAACACCGTTTTGAACGGCGCATCGCCTGGGACCATCAGCTGGCGTGACTTCAAGCAAAAAGGCAGTACCCATAGCCGCAGTCCGCCTGTCTTGGGGAACTCGAATACTGGCAGCGGTCGATCAAATGCCCCAGTCCTGGGGTAAATCAGCACCACATCTCCCGACCCATTCAGATAGCTTTGCCCATAGGCCTGCAACTGATAGAAGTCACCCTGTGCGAGGCCGTATTTATTCGTCCCATTTGCCTTGAGACCATCTAGCAGTTTCCACTTTGTATCGAGAACCAGCAGATCTTTCTTGGCATCCTTGATCAACAGGTCTGGCTTTAGACAAAACCAATGCTGTTCTTGATGGCGAACCAAGTGATGGCTGCGTGCTTGGGTTTTCAGATGAAGCGGCCTCGCCAGTTGCTTCGCGAGATGCTTGGAGACGAACGCTTCGAATACTGCCTCCATTGGGAACAGCAGCGACGGAGCATGATTGCCTCCGCGGCCTGTCATGGGTGATTGCTGTTCTAGAATCAACTTTGACCAAGCGAGTGCTTCTTCGTAGTAACCCATTCCCCGCTCAAGGCGTACCCGCTGGAAGTCCATATTAGGGTCCGCTGAAATCGGGACCTCTGCGAAGACAAATTTAAGTTCTCGGGCCAGTTGCTGATGGGCCTGAGATGCCGTCAGTTGCAGGATTCGTTGCAATGCGGTGTGTAGTAAACGGTTTTCCGGACGATTAATCGAGAACTCGTCGTGCTCTGTAAAGAATCGGTCCGCCCTATAAAGGTTTTGCCGCAGATGGGATTCCATCATCAGTTTGCCGCGAAGGGCAAACAGGTTGCCTTGCTGAGTGGTATAGGTGCTGCGCAGTCCTTGTTTGATGATATGCCCGACGGTGCGTAGGAACTCGGCAATAAAAACTTCCAGCAAGGGCATTCGTGCCGCCGCGAGCTTGGCGGTGTCAGTTTGAAGGTGGCGGAACTCTTGAAGGCAGCAGAGCATTTCGATCAACAGCTGACGAGCCTTCAATGCGCCTGCACCTATTACTTTTCCAACTTTCGGCAGCACCTCGATTTGGTAACCGTCTGGTGCACGTACCACTCCAACAAAACTAGTTACCTGAACGGCTCGATGCCCGCGCCGTTGAGTCAGGCGCAGCCACGCTGGCCTACTGTCGTTGGAGGCCAGCAGGCACTGGCGCTCAAGCCATTCGTAGACCGTGTCCGGGATAATGTGCGTACCCTCAGACAACGAGCCAGTCGAAGTCGCAGCCATCAACACGTCAAATTCGTAAATCGATATTCCGCTCACGTGCCTCCGCCTTTCAGGTCGACAGCGTCTTGTATATGCCAATGTAGGCATCCGGATTAGAGAGCGCAGCCTTCTGCAGAGCGTAGTGGCGCTTAGTGGAATAGCTGTCCATGCCATGATCGCTGCCGAACAGGCGAGCCAGATCGTCCTCCTGATCTTCACCCTCAACGATAAAGCGTGCGGCTTGGGATTTCTGATTGTCTGCTAACACAAGGCGGATCTTTTGCCAGTCTTCGAAAAAGTACTCTTCGAGCAGGGGCAGAATACGTGTGCTGAACACCTGTTGCAGGGCTACAAATCGTTCATCCCCATCAGGCACCTGTGCTAATGCTGTGAAGTATGCATGGCCGATGCAATGGTCGCGGTCGTAGAGCACCTCAATGCGCTGGTTTATTGCATCAAGCATACGAGGCACATCCACCACTTGCTCCCCCAGACTGACCCGAAGGTTTGCAAGCGGCGCTCCTGGCTCGTCGCGAGCGTCCGGCATTAACGGCACAAACTCGAATCGGCGACGCAAGGCGGTGTCCAGCAACGCAAGGGATCGGTCTGCCGTGTTCATAGTGCCGATAATGTCGACATTGGCTGGTACCGAAAAACTCTCTCCGGAATATGGCAAAGTCACCGAGATGGCGTTTTTAGCTCCTTCGCGTTTATCAGATTCGATCAAGGTGATCAGTTCGCCAAAGATCTTGCTGATGTTTCCCCGGTTGATCTCGTCGATCACCATCGCAAACTGCTGATCTGGCGCCATACGTGCTTTGCGGCACAAGTCCTTGAAGACACCTGCGCGGATCTCGTATTGGACTTCACCGGATTCCGCGTCGCCCTCGAGAACCGGACGCAGACCCTCCACGAATTCCTCGTACCCGTACGATTGATGGAAGGTGACGAAACTGTAGCGCTTGATGTATTCGGCTGAGGGAGGGCCTGCATTGTACTCGTCTACCAGCCGCTTCAGATCGGCAGCTGCGTCCGCCCAGTCTCCAGTTAGTATCCATGATGAGTCCGATAGCTTGTCGAAGACAGCCGGTGCCATTCGCTTGCTCATCTTGATGGTTTCGGAGGACTCGATTGCATGGTACTGGAGAGCGCCCCAAACGGTGTTCCGCACACTCTTGTTCGCGCTTTTGGCGGCGGCAATCGATTGCATGAATGGGTGATCAAGTAACTCATCGACACTTGCTTTCCCGCCCAGGTGGTAAAGGGTTGCAGCGGTCGCCTCCCACCAGGTAAGGCTGGCGATCCTTTCGCTCACAAACTGATTTTGCCATTCTTCCTTAGATACTGAGGTCGTAACTTGCTCATACTCTCGCTTCATTAGCTTCGACAATTCGTAAGTTTTGCCCGTGCCGGGTGGGCCGTAGTAGATACGATTGAGGGGAAGCCTTACTGCATCAGAATCAGCAGTGTCTTCTTCGTCAGGCTCCTCGCTGTCCTCCACTGGATCGTCCCGCAGTTGATCCGGCCATAGTCCAGGTCGTTCGGCTTCAAGTAATAGCCAGTCGTTGAGTAAGTCATGCTTGTCAGCAAGGGATGCTTCAATCTTCGTGAGCAGTTCGTCAGTTAGCGGCTCACGGTGGATGATGGGGAGAGCGCCAACCTCACGCTTCCAAGAGAGCTTCCGCACTCGCGTGCCCCGCACAATGCCAAGTACGCCAATCGCGCGTTCGCTTCCGGGGTTCTTGCGGCCAAATCGCACCTGGATATCTCTGCCCGAGTGCCACCAGTCCAAGCCGGCCATATGAACAGCCCGTGCCAACCGACAGAACATCGCTTTGTCCTCTGGCGACCATGAGGCGCGGAAAGTTTGGAATGCAGGTTTGCTATCGAAGTGTTGGAGCAGGTCGTCGTCGCCCAGTGACTTACTCAGGTTCATTTTGGCTACTACCTCTTCGTAACGCAGCTCGAAGTTGCGGATGGCTTCAACGCTCCATGCAGTGAGCTGGTCTAGCGACTTTTCCAAACCATCGCCAGCGGACATTGTTGTTACAAAGGGAGCGTTGTGATAGTCGCCTCGTAGGGCTAAATAGGTTTTGCGCGTTTTACTAGACTCGCCCAACCCAACGGTATCGATCTTGACCACAAAGCCGTCGTCGGCATCGATTCCTACGGTAAAGGCCAGTTCCTTAGGCGCTTCCGGTGAGGGGTAAATTTTCGCCCAGTTGTAGCCAGAGAAATGATTACCCTGGTTGGTAGGCCGCTTGCGAATTTCGACGCGCCCTACAGGAAACAGCGTGGTCTTGAGTTTGTTAGCCCATGCCTGTGTGACTGCATAGGCCTTTTTCAGATCATCGTAAGCTTGGTTTTGCTCGGGTTTGGACTCGTCACGCTTGTGTCCTGCCCACTTGCTCAACAGCTCGAAATGGTCACTGGTAAAATAGTCCGCCATGGTACTCAGATTCCTTCAACATCAATTCCGTGTTCTGCCAACCATGTCTTGCGCTGTGCGTAGTCAGGCATGACGCGCTCCAGGCGGAGCCAAAATTCTGGGGTGTGATGTGGCTCTTGTAGGTGCACCATCTCATGCACCACCACATATTCCGCAATGGGCTTGGGCAGCAGGATTGTTTTCCAGTGAAAGTAGAGCTGTGCGCCTTTGCCACAGGAGCCCCAGCGATAGCCCAGATCCTGCACACGCACACCGCTGGGGATCAGGTCCATGCGGGCTTGGTGGTTCTTGACGCGCAAGGCCAGCCAGTTGCGGGCATGTTCGCTGTACCAGCGGATAAAGTGTTCGCGGGCCCGTGGCAATTCGCTACGCAGCAGGCGGAAGCGACCGGCAGAGAGTTTAAGCGGCACATCCTGCTCATCAACCAGTTTGAGGCGGTAACTTCGCCCCAGATATAGAAACCCCTCTCCGTCCACGTATTCCTTAGTGGGGATTGAGCGCTGCAGGCGTTCCTTTTCGGCAAGACGCGAGTAAATCCAGAAGCTTTTTTCCGCTACGAATTGCCGCAGCGCTTGCTCCTCAACCTCTGGCGGGGCAAACAGGATAAGTGCGCCGTCACGTTCGACGGTGATCTGTAACGTCTTGCGCCGCGCGCTGCGGCGTAGCGTCAGTTGCAGATCGTTTACGGTGAGGGTTTGACTGCTCACAGCTGCATCAACCGTTCATGGCTGGCTCTCGCTTGATCCATCAGGCGGTCAGACAGCACCCCCGCCGTATCGCTATCCACCAAGGGCGGACGCAGTCGCATCAGGTAATCAAATAGCTGCCCGGCCAGCTCCTCCTGTGCCGCTCGCTTGCGCGGGCTCCAGATATCGCGGTGGCTTTGGAGTTCGCCCACCAACAGATCGACCAGTTCCACTGTCACATCCTTCAAACGCAGCAGCTCGGCGGGCTGCGGATTGGCGTCGGCACACACCACATCCAGCAGGGTGCGCAGGAAGGGGGCATAGTGTTCGGGCAAATCCAGGGGGCTGTAGCCATCGCTCATTTGACCGCTGCGCAGCTCGTTGATGATCTTCTGCATCTGTTCAACCAACTGATCCCACTGCTCGCCCAGCGACTTGAGCAGCTCGTTCAGGCGTTCGGACAGCTTGCGATAGAGCACCGGATCTTCATCAGTGTGCTTGCGCACATGCGAGCGAATGGCGTGCTCCATCTCTGATGCCTTGGCGCGGTCGTTGACGCTTCGCGACAACTGTTTCTCGAAGTCTGCATCGGTGAGCTGGATCGGCGGAATCTTCGGGTCGATGCCCAGTGAGATAACATGATCGTCGATCAGTTTGCGCACCTTGGCACCGACATCCTTGCCCAATTGCGGCAGGTCCTTGTAGCGCCCACGTGCTCGCGCGTGGATATAGGCCAGGCGCTTGGCATCCTTGACGAAGGGCAGGCCCTCGGGGCGTGGCAGCACGGTGTCCAATGAGTTGAGGAACGCTTTGAGTTTTACCGCAAATTCGGCGCGCACCTTTTCCGACTCCAGTGCGGCAATGCAGGTTTCGGCATCTTCCAGCGACTCGATGCCCTGGCGACGCAGCACATCCACTACACGAAGATGACGATCGCGCAGCACCGGCACCTCGTCCTTGATGCTGCTCAGCGCACCTTCGATATCCTCGTCGGCATAGGCTGCCAGCGCTTCGCGCAGGTGGTTGGCGACCCCGTAGTAATCGACCACGATACCGCAGCGCTTGCCGAAACCAGTACGGTTGACCCGCGCAATGGCTTGCAGCAGCTCGGCTTCCTTGATTGGCCGGTCAAGGTACATGACCCCTTCGATGGGGGCGTCAAAGCCGGTGAGCAACATAGACTTAACAATCAGGAAAGCCAATGGGTCGGTCTTGCCTGGCTGCTCATGATTCAGGGGCTTCTTGAAACGCTGGATCAGCAGCTCGTGCTTGCTGCCATCCGTCCAGGTTTTCCACTCGGCCGGATCGTTATTTGAGCCGGAAATAATCGGTGCGAATTCCAGGCTGCGTAGCCTGTCGCGATAGCGCCACGCCTGCACGCGCGCCTGCAGCTTGGGTGGACGCTGGCACAGTGCTTCATCGTCGAGGTCCTTGTCGGCTGCTGGCAACGCTTCGGCCTCGGCCAACAACTGATCGCGGGCGACCTGCAGTGCGTGGAAATAGCGGATTGCCGCAATCCGGCTATAGGCTACCACCTGCGCCTTGTAGCCATTGGGCAGGATATTGGTGACGTAATGTCTGAGGATGTCGCGCGCCTTATCTGCAATCAGCGCGGGGGCATCAAAGATATGGCCTTTGGTGGCGTATTTTTTCTTGATCAGCTCCAGCTCGTCCTGACTGTGCTCGCGGAACAAATCCTCGAACAGTTCATCCAGGCTCGCTCCATCTTTTAATGCGCCCTGGGCAGTGCGTCCTTCGTAAAGCACCGGCACTGTAGCGCCATCTGCCTCGGCTTCCTTGATGGTGTATTTGTCGATGAACGCGCCGAAAATTTCGTGGGTGCGTTTCTTATCGCCCATTATGATCGGTGTACCGGTAAAGCCGATACGCACGCAGTTGGGTAGGCCCGCCAGCAGGTTTGCCTGCAGATCGCCGGCCTGGGTGCGGTGCGCCTCATCGATCAATACCAGAATGCTCTCGTCGTGGTTGAGCACCTCGAATGGTTTGCTTACCAGGTAGGGCGCACGCTTTTCTGCGGCTTTGAGGGGGGCAGTAGCTTGCGTAGGGATCGACGCCTCCCCATCTTCTTCCTGTTCGGGATTGCGATACTTCTGGATGGTGGCGAATACCAAGCCGGGGCCCTGGCGACGTGCCAAGGCTTTAACACCCTCGATATTGGAGGCCACCTCCGGCAGTTCACCGCTCAGCGTGGCGGTGGCGGAGAGCTGGTTTTGCAGGTCTTTACGGTCAGTGACCACGATGATTTTGAAGCGGCGCAGTTGTGTATCCGTGCGCATCTTGCGCACCAGAAATACCATGGTCAGGCTCTTGCCTGAGCCTTGAGTGTGCCAAACGATGCCGCCGCGCTGGTCGCTCTCGCCGTGCTCAAGGCGTGTCTGCCCGCGTTTCATGCGGTTCACCGTGCGGTTCACCGCGCGGTACTGCTGGTAGCGGCAGACCGTCTTGATGGTCTGCCCGCCAACCGGCATGAACAGCATGAAATGCCGGATCAGATCGAGCAGGTGGGCCGGCGTCAGCATGCCTGCCACCAGGCGCTCCTGCTCGGACAGTTTGGCTTTGCCCAACTGCTCGGCTACTGACTGCTCGCTGCCGCTACCCTCCGGGCCAACCACGGTTTTCCATTGTGAGAAATGCCCGAAGCCGGCCCCAATGCAGCCCACCCGTGCTTCGTCGTAGCTACTGGCGACCAACAGCTGCACGCTAGCGAACAGTGTTTCGTTGCCCTCGTTGTCCTCGACTTCGAAGGCCGCCTTGCGCTGGTTGCTGTAGCGGCGCAATTGATCGACAGCTTCGGCCAGCGGTTCTGGGATGGATGGGCTCTTGCATTCCACCACCACCAGCGGGATGCCGTTCACCAGCAACACCAGATCCGGGACGATAAATTTCTTGCCGCTGTTGTACCCCGGTGGGCAATCCACTCGGAACTGGTTGATCACGCGGAAGTGGTTATTGGCCGGGTTGGCCCAATCGATGTACTGGATGGTCTGACCACGTCCGCCTTCCCAGCCCTGAAGGCCATCGACCGTGATGCCTTTGAGCAGCAGCTCAGTGACTGTCTGGTTGGCTTCCATCAGCTTGCCGACGCCCACGCGGGTAATGGCCGCCAGTGCTTCGGCAATGCGCTGCTCATCCAGCCAGGGCTGACCGTCGCGCAGGTTGATGGCAAGCAAGCGCTCGGCCAGTGCAGCTCGCTGAATCACTTCACTGAAACTGCTGCGACCAGTGATGGCCGGGTCGTCGAGGCTGCCCTCGATATGCTTCCAGTTCAGCCCCTGTAACTGAGCCACAAAGGGTTTTTCGACGTCATCCAATTCCCAGCCCACGGTTACTCCTTTAATCCAGTTCAGGCGTGTATGGGCTCATACAGGCTCATAGCGGCTCATAGCGGCTCATAGAATTTTTAGCCGAGCTTATAGACCGACCAGCGTCGTTCACCTTGCTGTATCAGTGTGCCCTTGTCTTTCATGCGCTTGAGCAGTTTTGCCGCTTGATCAGGCGAGAGCCGACAAAGATCCATTACTTCAGCGCGCTGAATCTGCCCATGCTGCTGCACGTAGTTCAACACCATCTGCTCATGTTGAATGGATGTGAAGCCTGCCTGGCGGGTATAACCGGCCTTGTCGCCCACGGCCTGGTACAGACTGGCTGACAGAGTGTAGCTGCGCCCTCGGGTAGAACCGTGGGCCTCGACCAAGCCGGCTTCGGTCAGGGCTTCCAGGGTGCGTTTGGCACTGGCGGTGTCGCGCTGGATCTGTACGGCCAGTTCGTCGGCCGTGACGCGCTTGGTCTCACGCAGGGCGGCCAGGGCGATCAGGCTGTCGATGGGCAGCTCGGCGTTGGTGGCGCGCTCGTGCTCGACTACTAGGCGGCGGAAGTCAAGGTCGGCCTCTACGGTGGGTAAGCGCAGCACCACGCTCTGGGCGGTGGTGTAACTGTAGTCCGGGGCCGGCCGGCCGAATTTGAGCATGCCGCGGAAAATCTTGTCCACGCCTCGGCCGGAGCGTTCGACTACGCCGACGCGCTTCATGGCGTCGGCCAGGGCCGGGTTGCGCGGGCGCGGTTCGGTCACCAGCAGGTTGGCCAGGGTCACGCCATCGACTAAGCCACCGGGGTTGCTGACCACCAGGGCATCGTCTTCAAGACGCACATGCACCGCGCCCAGGCCGTGGTAGTCACGGTGGACCAGGGCATTGGCCACGGCTTCTCGGAAGGCGCCGAGGTCCACCTTAGGCACCGGCACGCGGAACAGGCCGACCTGCAGTTCTTCCTCGGGGTTGTAGGGACGGAAGTTGGTTTCCAGCCAGTCCAGTGCCTTGAGCAATGGGAAGCGGCGAAACTCATTGAGGCGCACTGCCTGCTGGGCCAGCACCTGGAAAGCGAACTCGTGGGTGGGCACCAGTTGGCGCAGGGAGGTTTCCCGGCCGATCAGTAGCAGGCCGGTAAGGGTCGGCACGCGCATACCGTCCGGCTGGCGCGCAGTGAGCAGCAGTGCGCCGTCCAGGGCTTCGTCGTCCAGTTCCAGCAGCACGCGGTCGCCGCCGTATTGCTGCACCGCCTGGCGCAGGCGCTCACGCTCCAATGGGTCGAGGTCGGCCAAGGTGGCACCGGCCACCGGCTGGGCGGAGACATCGAGCAGGCCAAAGCTGCTTGCGCGGCTGCTGCGCTCATGGGGCAGCATGGCTATGCATTCGGGCGTGCCGTCGTGCTTCAAGCGGCGGCGTAGATAGACGCCGCTGGTGGTGGCCACTTCGCTCTGGGCTTTGGGCACATGGATGTGCGCTACGGTCACGCCATCCAGGTCGATCGCCTCGGCCTGTACGTTCAGCGAAGGCGAGGTGCGCGCTGCAACCATGCCAGACAAGCCCTCTAGCAGGCGATGCTCGGAATGCAGGCCGGTAGGCGTGCCGTCGTCCTCGACGCCCAGCCATAGCTCGCCGCCCTCTGCATTGGCCAGGCAGACAAGTGCCTCAATTAGCTCGCGGTCGGGAAGCTTGCTGCGATCGCTTTTGAACTCGACGGTGAGGGATTCGCGAGGTGGCAGGCGCTGTGGCATATCAGGCTTCCGTTTGTGCTGCAGCTTGTTGCATAGATTCCAGCAGCGGGGTGACTCGGACGCGGCCGGATAGCAGGTCGTCCATCAGGCCGATCTTTTGCTGGCGCAACTTTTCCAGTGCCTTCTGCTCGACTGCCATTTTCTTATCGAAGGTCGACAGGCGTTGGGTAATAAGCAACTGTTCAGCGACTGATGGGCAGGAAATGCCAAATGCTTTCAGCTGCGTCGAATTGATTGAGGCCAGGTTGGTTGTCTGTTTCGATGCTTGGACAAAGTAGCTCTTTCCACGCACAGAGCTGGAGTAGGCTGCCAAAAATGCAGCCAATAGCTTTGAGTCATCACAGCGTACGCGGAAAACATGATTCTGGTGCAGGCAGGGTTCTATCTGCCCCTCCCATACGGCCCCCCGACCCAACTTGTCGAAGTCTCCACCCTCGTTCATCAGCACATCACCTACTTTCAGAGCAAAGCGGTTCAGCTCTGACGGCAGGATCGAGACAGTCTTTATTTCTCCCAGGGCAAGGTAGCCATCTTGGACATTAGCCACTCGCAGATATGGAAGCTCAATTGCGACAGGGCTGTTTAAGGTGCGGCCAAGGGTTATACCGCTTGCGATATCTGCACAACAACCCAGCGGGACCACTTCCCATTGCCTCGGAATCCACCCCAACTTTGACTCCTTGTAGAGTTGCGGCGCTTCGCTCTGTGGTGGGCGTAGGTGGCCGTTGGCGTCAATGCCGCGGGTCAGCAGGTCGTGCAGCAGACCCTGTTTGAGGGACTTGAGCTTATCAATCAGCGCTTCGGTTTCGCGGATGGCGGTGTCGAGAGTGTCGAGGATTTGGGCGATCTTCCTCTGTTCACTCTCGATGCGCGGTATTTCAACAAAAAACTCTCGAAGCTCTCCGCGCTTGATGTGTTTCATCGTACTGCCATGTGTCCGCTTGCCCATTTCAGCAACAGACGCTTGCAGCACATGAAACAGGAATGAGCGATCAATCCCTTCAGCAGGCCCAACTTTAAAGAGATGTTGGTTCAGCCACGCTGAGCCACCAGCCCAACGCACGACTGCGAGTGTTCCGCTCCAAGAAAAGATCAGATCACCGTCGTCAATTCGGTAGCTGTTCGGTAACAGGCCGGGAAAGCGATCAACAATGCCTTGGCTACCGGTAATTTGAGCTATTCGGATGATTGGCAGACCGTGCTCAGACCAATGCAAATCATTGAATGCGAAACCGTTCTCGTAGCTTCCAAGTGAGGCTAGGCTGCGTTGCTGCCACTGATCAGACATATCCCAGTCCTTTAAAGAATCCCTGCAATGCCCTCGCCGCCTTATCGCGCTTATGCTCGATCTCATTCAACGTCACCCGATACTTGTCCCACCAGTTCTCCATGGCGGCGACTATCTGCTTGCGCTGGGCGGCGATATAGCGCTCGACGATGGCCTGCATATCGTTGTGCAGGATGGTCAACAGCAGTTCGGCGGCTTGCTGCTCGTCCAGCCTGTCGACGGCCTGACTCAGGTGGCTGGCGAAGTTCTCCTGCCGGTTTTTGAGCTGTTTCTTCACCTTGGTGAACTCGGCTTTCCAGGCCTTGAGCTGGGCTTCGTCAACGGTGTTTTCTTCGTCATCGGTATCCGTCGAGCTGTCGGCCTCGTCAGCCTCTTCCCCCTTGGGTGGGGATGCGGCCTTGAGCTGACTATCCAGTTCGGTCTTTTTTGCTTCCAGCTCGGCCAACTCGGCAACAAAATCACCTAGCAGGAATTTCACCAGCTTGTGCTCCAACGGGCTTTGCTTGCTGGCCTTGTCTTCCAGAGCGGTGATGATGCTGATGCGCCAAGCGTCGATTACGCCCCGGCAACCGCGGGCCATCAAGCCAAGGAAGTCATATTTGCTCTGGTACCAAAAGCCCGCGACGATGCCCCTGACTTGGAAAGGGTCGAGCAGGCCGATGCCTTCCAGCGTCTGGCTAAAACTGGCCAGTAGCTCGCCGCGCAATTCGACCAGGGCAGCGCTATTATCCAGCTTCCCAGCCAGGGTGGTGATCCGCGGGCTGTGTACGTGCCACCAGGTTTCGAAGGCATCACGCAGGGCGGCTTCCTTCGCCTGTAGGCCGGGGTTGCTTTCGATGGCTGGCTTGAGGTCGGCGCGGCAGGTCAGCTCGCCGCGAAAGTCGAAATACTGCGCATCGCGTGTGATGAATAGGTCATGAGGGTCGAGGCCGTGGGCGGCGAACAGCGGCGTTTTCGCTTCGACTTCGGTCTTGGGCAAACCACCCAGCAGGTGAGCACGCACGTCATGCGGCTCGGGTGGTGGTGCGTTATCCACGTAACGGCGGATATTCAGGTTGTAGTCGTTGTCGCGCAATGTGGCGATATCCACCACGTCGCTAAGGCCGTCGATCCGGCGAAATTCGTCGAAGGCAGTGGTGATTTTCTCAATGTGCTCGGGCAGCAGGTGGTTCTGCGCACGGCCCTCGAAGTACTCGCGGTCGGCGTTGATAAACAGCACCTTGCCCTGGCGCTCGGCAGGCTTGGCGCTGACACGGTTGGCGCCTTCCTGCTTTTGTTGGCGCAGGATCAGGATGCAGGCGGGAATACCGGTGCCATAGAACAGGTTGGCCGGCAGGCCGAGCACGGCTTCGAGCAGGTCGTTTTCGATAATGCCAGCGCGAATGCCGCGTTCCTCTCCGCCCCGGAACAGCACGCCATGGGGCAGTACGGTGGCGATCATGCCTTCGTCACGGGTGACGGCAAGCATGTGCTGCAGGAACATCAAGTCGGCCTTTTTTGAGCCCAGTGGCACCTCGCCGAAGCGGAAGCGCTGCTCGCGGAATGTCGGGTTCCAGGCCAGGCTGCCATCCGGACTTTTCTCGGTATGGCCCCAGTTGATGGAGAAAGGCGGGTTGGTGAGGATTCGGTCGAAGCGGCGCAGTTCGCCCCCCTCGATATGCCGAGGGTCGGCTAGGGTGTCTTCGTTCTCCAGCCAGGCGTTGCTGATGCCGTGCAGCAGCATATTCATCTGCGCGATGGACCAAACGGTACCGTTGAATTCCTGGCCGAATAGGTTGGCCTTGCGGCCGTCCTCACCGTGCTCGTCGATATATTCCTTGGCAGCAATCAACATGCCGCCCGAGCCGCAGCAGGGGTCGTAGACATCGTGAGCCAGAGTCGGCTTGAGCAGATGAACCATCAGGCGCACAACAGAGCGCGGTGTATAGAACTCACCGCCTTTCTTGCCGGCTGAGTCGGCGAACTCGGCGATCAGGTATTCGTAGGCTGCCCCAAGCAGATCGGGGAATTCGAAGTCACTATTGCGCAGACGCACCTCACCGAAGTGGGTAATGAGTTGGCGCAGCTTCTGATCGGGAATCTTGCTCTGGCCGACCTTGCGAGTGAAGTCAATGTGCTCCAGCACTCCTTCCAGGGATACGTTATTTTCCTCAATGCCGCCCAGCGCCTTGTTAAGCAAGTTGCCAACATTGATGTGTGCTTCGTTGAGTAAATAGTGGAAGCGCGAATGGCTGGGCACCCAAAAATTACCGTCACGCTTGTACCAGCGCGGATTTTCCGCCGAGACAAAGGCCTCGGCCTTGCTCCTGCTGGCGTTTATTTCATCGGAAACGACCTGCTCATAGCGCTCCTCGAATACGTCGGAGCAGCGCTTGAGGAACAGCATGCCAAAAATGTATTCCTTGAACTCCGAGGCGTCCATCTTGCCGCGAAGAATATCGGCAGCCTTGAACAGATGGCGTTCCAGTTGTTGCAGCGTGAGGGGCATTGCGGAATCTCTTGTGGGCACCCAGGGAGCGGATGCCGGTCCCCATGGTATAAAATGCCGGGATTGTATCTCAATCCGAGCGCGGCACTGAGCAGTCTCGGTTACACGGGCCCGGTTGGGTGTCTAGCGCTAGCTGTACTGACTTTTTCATGTCGGTGATTCGCGCTGATGCTCATTGCAGCGCGGTGAGCATTGAGCTGTTCCCCAAAAATGACCTACTCGCTGTATCTCTCAGTCGCGTACGGCTTGCAGGGCTACTTGCTCCACCGACCGAGGTAATCTGAATCTACCTTCTATGTTATTGATTTATAGCGCTAAATTTTTTATTGTGATTGGAATGCCTCATGAGCATATTTATGTTCTGGAACGTCGCTTGTAATCGATTTTACAGCCTTGCTTCTCATCTATGATCTGGGAGGATCTTCCTGCGGCTCTCAGGACACAGGTTACGCTTGATAAGAGGTTGAAAGTGGTGAATGGCAGAAACCGGCCAAAAGCCGCCAGTCGCAAGGGGCAACTGATAGCCAGCGCGGACATTCGCCGAGTAATAATCTGGTCTGCCACAAGCTCAATGGAATTTGAGCAGAAAATGCGAGCAGTTGCTTTTAACTACCGGATCACCAGTTCCGGGACAGACCAACGTCAAGAAATATGTCGTACCGAAGACTGAGTCCTTACTACTCCATCATGCTTTTAATGTCTAACTTTAGATTTACAGAGTTACTGGAGCCGAAAGCCCATTCAATGAGTGCATCTTGCTCTTTTAGAGCTGCTAACTCTATGGGCTCAAAGAAATCAATCTCCTCGAGCTCTTTGAGTATTTCTAAAGCTTCAGTCTTTAGTAAATCTGTGACGGGATTGCCTTCGAAATTCGGTGATATAGCGATTGAGAATTGGAGCGGCTTCTCACCGACTCTGTTGACACTGAAACATTGGATTTGAAGCGTATTCTCTATTTTTTCACAGCGTCTTGACTCAATGATTGCATAGTAAGGGGAAACCAGTTTCGCTCCAGCGATCGCCACATAGCTAGTTTTTTGGGCTTCATCTGGTGAAGGGCATAGCTTTTCAATAAGAGCGCCCGATTTCAGTTCGTCCTCAATTTTCTCAAATGCTTCAACAACGGTTATGCCATATTCACCAACGTTCTCAAAGAAGGCATCGATTGCTTTCAGATCTAATTCGCCTTCGCCTGATTCTGCCTGGATATCTGCGTATGCCTTTTCCGACTCGAGGCTGAATCGATATACTAGCTCCTTACTTTTCTCTTCAGAAAGCCCGCAAGCTTCTTGAAGAACAGTTGCGAATGACTTCATGAGCATCCCCATCCTGAACGGAGGTTGAGGCTGACCATTCTTGGCCTGAGTCTCGGGATCCCAGTGATTATCGCAATGAATTCTAAATGGTAGGTAGCTTGCAAAAAATACGAATCTGATATTGTGGATTGGACTTTTATAAAAATTGAGCCAAGATTCCTTGATCGCAGCATCTGAATCAAGGTTCAAGCGCTCTTCAACGGCCTTCATGAATTGCATGTAATCATACGTGAGTTCGATAGCTCCGAGATCTGCATCCAGTTCAAGAGCTTGGTTTTCTAATACGCTTAACGGTGGTCGGAAGCCGTCTTTGATTGAGTTTTTTACTCGTGAGTGCCCTTTGGTAATGTGAGATATTTCATGAGAGTAAATAAAAGTTAACGCCGTTAATGCCATATGCTTGGCAAATGCGAGTCTAACAGAGCAATTAGGACGGCGCGCCTCAAATTTTCCCGAATCTGCAATTCTGGGAATGTAAAATGAATATCCTTCTCTCGTTTCAGTGTTTGACATTCCGACATCGGGAAATATTAATTCACTGCTTAGAAGCCGACTAAATAAGGATGAGAGCAAATGGATTGTTCCATAGTTAACACCTATAAAATCTACGTCACCTTTTCCTGCGGAAGCAAAAGCACCAACATAATCTGATTTAATAATGCCAAATTTTAGTTCCCTGCCAGCGTTATAAAAATAGCGGTGATTGGCTTGCTCTGTAAGCTGTTCGAAAATTATTATAGCGTTTTTGAATAAATGCTCATCGAACTGAAGATTTGGGGATGCGCATTCGTGAATGCCTCCCTTGGCGACAACAGCTTTAGCAAGAAATTCTGGCAATTCATTAAGGTTTGTAATCATCTTAAAAGTCCACAATATAAATCGATCAATGGGATAAACAGGTTCAAGCCATTGAAGGATCAGCGGAAACGGTGACGATAACCTGCGAGCTCTGGCCCGTATTCGAAGAGAGGAGCTCGGATGCAGGCCAGCCGAGAGAAATATAAACGGATTCGTGCCACCAAGGCGTGAGAGTCGATGCACGATAGTTTAGAAAGAATGAAGTTAGCGCACTGAGTCAGCTCGAGTTGTTTGAAAAACTTGGCGGCATGAGCTTTGAAACGTCGCGCGCTTTCTTGAGCGTTCTCAACCAAGGCGTGGAGGTATTCGGAATAGCCTTTGAAGCCTACTCCGCCTTCGCCAAAAAAATCCGGCATTTGGTCATCTACTGACCCAAAGCTCTCCAAGAGACGATCAATGATCTCTTGGAGGTCTGCTATGTCTTGTTCATTAGATACGTCCACGTTTACACCTGGCACGCGGGGATCGAGGTCGACACTATCAGATTGATTTTCCAGAGAGAGGTCAAGCGGGATTTCGACTGGAACGACGCCCGTCGGGGTTTATGATTCGTTGGTCAGCCGCAATATTCCCTATCTTTCGAACTTAGTTCACAGATTTTCAAGGAATACTGAAGCTCTATTTTTCTTCCTTTCAAATGTCGCCTGCTCAGGATGCCCGCACTGCCCTACAAGCGTGCGGGGCTGGGGCTCCCGGCTATGCACCGGCGTCCAAGATTGAGTTGCAATCCGGGTTTTAGCGTGCAGTGGCGAGTTCGAGGCGTTTCTTGCTCCCAAGCGACAATCAGGTTTGGTCGGTATCCATGTCCGCTTCTGGCCGATTTCTGCCCCTTACCACTGAGGTCTGAAGGGGATGGCTGGTGTTCAGTTACGCCTCGAAACGTTGAATTGACCGTTAGCTTTGAAGCCTGCGAACGGCTACGGTAATCGAGGTTAAGACCCTCGCTTCACACGAGTTGGTCGGTCGGGCCGCAGGTATGAAATGCGCTTTAATCGGACGTTAGCGTGCCCGCTTACATCGACTTGACCGAGATAACTTCCACGAATCTGAATTTTTTCTTGGCTAACTTTGTAGCTTCTTGCTCTGCAACTAGAGAGCTGAGCGTATCGGCTTCATGTACGATCTCGTGCATCTTGCCTTCGAATTCATTCCCCACCCTCAGTGTGACTTTCAATCTGGGAGTAAATGATTTTGAAAGTTTCTTTTTCTTCACTAGCTTTGTCTGCTTAGCGATCACGATTTCCGGTGCAGTGTCTTGCTCATGGGTGTCGATTACTGATGCAGGGGCCTCTGGCGCACCGAATAGCGCCCGACGCATTTCTTCTTCCGTCAGCTCTGTAGTCATACCATTTCTCGAGAGGGGGGCGTGTATAGCGTTTTCGATTCTATCACTGCGGACAGCGTCGGAAATAAAAAGGCTTGACGTGGTATCTGACTTGCCATCGCCACTAAATCCGAACGTGCGTGAGTTTCTGCCCAGAGCGTTTGTTCGAATGCAGCCTTATTGACACTCATGCTTGTGTTGTCGCCGCTTCACATTTACGCTTTGCTCCGTCGCGGTCAATCCCGCGACCGGGTGTCGCAACCTGAATCGAAACCAAGGCGCGGTATGTGCCATATCGCACAGTCAGCACTTCAAGTGCTAGCTGCTGCTTTTCTATGGCGCACCGTGCAGGGCAGGCTTCGGCCTGGCCGGGTTCCTTGGTTTCCGGTTTGCGACCCCTGTACGGTGTGCCACCCATTCGTGTCGCAACGGTGGATGGCATTCCTTAAATCAAACCAAGGAGATAAGGAAAATGACATGTCCCCCTTTTAAGCTCGTGCGCCACCTCGGCCAAATGGTTCAGGCTGCAAACTATCTCGGAGGATTCCGTGATGTTTGATCTTTCGCTTCTCATCGGTCTCCCCAAGCCCAACAGCATCGATACTTCAGTGCTTACCCCTGAAGATGCAGCGATTAAACTGCGGCAGGCTGCCACCCTCCGGCTTAACGGAGCCCAGAGTATTCTGCTTCATTTTCCGCAAGACGTTGAGCTGGCAGTAGAGCTGCTGGATGACGCCGCGGTGTTGTACGACAGGGCGTTCCGGAATCTGACTGGCATCCCAGCTCAAAGCGTCCATCAACAGATCCATGAATATGTCTCTGTCCCGTCAGTTGAAGGGGCTCCCGCGATCCAAACTCCTTGGGGCGATGAGTTCGCTCCGGTAATCAAGGAGGGCGTTCGTTGCGCAGAGACTTGGCTTGAGGGCTCATCATTACCGTTATGGTGGGCGCTGTCTCAGAACCGAAAGCGTCATCGTCCAGGTGACTATCAGGAAGCATTTGAGGCTGGCTTTCTGCTGCGGTTGCAGCAGACGCTGATCATACGACGTGAGGCAGTCACTTCCCAATCAACCAGCTTCGATGCCTGAGTTTGTAATTGACGTTTGAGACTTTGCTTTTCCCGCCAAACCCTCCGATCAAGCGATCTTTGATCGCGTCGATCGGAGGGTTCACTCGCTTTTTCTCGGAGCCGCCGCGTTCCACCCGTCATGCTCAAATTTAATTCATACCACGCCTACTTTCACGATCAGTAATTCCCCACGATTTCCATCGAGCGCAACTTTATTCAGTGCGTGTGTCCGAATCTTTTCGTTGGGCATGGATGTAGGTGTGGCGACAGCGGCGACGGCGGCGACAACCCACGTATAACGTGGTCTGGAGCATGGCGACAGAAGTGGCGACAGTCGCCACTTTCTCAGCACATTGGCTGTGACGCTTGACCTCCTTTTCGAGTGGGTATAAAAATTGGTGCACGGATCGCTGTCGTTGACAGCACCTGCCCAGGTTGCCAGAACCTTTAAGGCTACGCCCCTCGCGTGGTGGTTCTTCCCCAAGTGCGATTAGCGTCCGGCGGCTCGCACGGTCACTCCCCAAGAGTGATGGATGCCTACTCGACTGATCTGTCCACTACGGCAGACGATGGACCTACCTCGCTGCGCTGCAGCAACTTCACCTCTCTGCACACGTCGCTGCGCCAGATTGCGCCCGTCTCTTTCTCCTGGAAAGAGACGGGCGGTCGTACCGCTGCTGCAAGCCACGTCTTACAAGGCATTGCCGCAACTCTCCTCGTGACAATCGGCCTGACAAATCCGATTCGTCGCCATCCGCAACGACACAGGCACCGGTGCCGCAGCCCATGGAAGGGCTGTACCTGACTGACAGTCAGGCATGCCCCAGGTGTCCAGGTCGTTGCCTTCTCCCCCCCCAGGATCTCCAGGTGCCGAACTCGTCAGTCGGCACAGCCTCCACCCGCCCGCATCTTCGGATGCGTCTAAGGAGGTCAGATTCATGGGTTCATGCCCTCGCTCCCGGTCGTAAGGAGCCGTGCGTTCCGCGTCAGTGAACACCTCACAGGCCGCAGGGGCCTTGATCCCTGATAACACTCAACAGCCGTGGCGGGACTACGTGAGGACAACCAGCAATGACGAGGAGAGGGCCCATGCAGCAGTTAGATCCGAAGCTTGAACTACCACAACCACCTCGACCGCTGATTGAGTCGAATCCTGTGGCCCAGACTTATCCGGTGCAGGCACTGGGTGGGATTCTTGGGCCCGCGGTGCAGCGCATGGCCGAGGTCATCGGCGTACCCCAGGCGCTGGCCGCGCAATCGGTGTTGGCTGCTTCGGCGCTCGCTACCCAAGGTCATGCGGGCTTACAGCTGGACGGGCGCAGTTATCCGCTGTCGCTGTACCTGATCACGGTGGCAGCGTCCGGTGATCGCAAGACAGCGGCAGACCGATCCGTACTGCTGCCAGCGCGCCAATGGGAGCGTGAACAGTGGCAACACTATCGTGAGCAGCTCTTTCGGTACCGTGCCGCACAGCGACAAGCGCAGCGTATCAATCCTGCCGATCCCGCCCCCACAAACGGCGTACCGCTTGAAGCGGAGCCTTCGGCCCCTCGGCTGATCACCACAGACCCGACGATCGAGGCCTTGATCAAGGGACTCTGCCATGACTTGCCGAGCATGGGCCTGTTCTGTGACGAGGGGGGGCAATTCCTCGGTAGCAGCACCATGAGTCGAGATAACCGTTTGAAAGCGGTTACGACCTTGTCGTCACTCTGGGACGGCAGTCCGATAGATCGCGCGCGGTCTATGGCGGGTGAAAGCTTGCGAGCTTACGATCGACGCTTAAGCCTGCACCTGATGCTGCAACCGTATCTAGCCATGCAGTTACTCAGTGACCCATTGCTGCAGGGGCAAGGCATACTAGGGCGCTGCTTGATGACCTGGCCCACCAGTCTAGCCGGGCAACGTAGCTACCAGGCTATCGACTTGTCCAAAGATCCCGCCCTGAAGCGCTATTACCACCGTCTTTCGGCTCTTTTTCATCAGCCTTGGTCACTTGCCGCTGACGGTGCTTTGCGCCTCTCACCGCTGAACCTCAGTCCTTTGGCGCGCCGCCGTTGGATTGATCTGCATGACGCCATCGAGGCCCAGTTGGGAGAGTTTGGCGAGCTAGCCAATGTACGGCCCAGTGGATCAAAAGCTGCCGACAACCTGTTGCGCATCGCCGGTATTTTAGCCGTGGTGGAGGAGAGCAGTGTCGTTGAGGTCGACCATATTCAACGGGCCTCGACCTTGGTGGGCTACTACCTCACCGAAATTCAGCGCCTGACCGAGCAGGAGCCGGTGTGTCGGGTAAAGGAAGAGGCGGATCGGTTGCTGCGCTGGCTACAGTTCAAGGGTTGGAAGCGTTTCAGTGTTCGAGAGCTAAATCGCAACGGCCCCCGCTTTGCCCGTAAGAGCAGCCGTCATGCCACCAAGCTGTTGGTCGAGTTGATTGATCATCAATGGCTGATCACTGATGGCCAGAACTTCGAGGTGCGCCATGTTCAATCTTGATGAAGCACTGCGCAATCACCTGGCTCAACGCCAAAAAGAGCCCAAAGCGCGGTTTGTCGCCGCCAGTGTCGCCACTTTGTCGCCAGGCTCAAAGCCTGGCAGAACAAAGGTTGTCGCCGCTGTCGCCGAAGTCGCCACACTCCGTAAAACCATCACCGCGACAACGGCCATTATCCAATGGTTGAAAGAGGAGGGCGCGTATCTCTACGTCACCGACAACACGCTGTGCTTTCGCCCAACTGATTGGGGCCAGCTAGACGTCGTGAGTGCGAACTGGAGAGCCCTTTTGTATGAGCTTGCTGCAGCCGATCAGGAGCAGAAAAATGGCTCGGGTCGGTAAGCGAGCGGGGCGTAATTTCGGCTTCGGTCGCCAGCTCAGCTATGCCGGACCGCAAGCCCTGAAAGATCTATTTGGTGACGGCCATTTTGCGACCGTCAAAGCCCATAGCGATCGCTGGCAGGCATTCGTGCGTTGGTGTCGATCGGAGGAAGGTCCGATGCTCAATGATGCGCGACAGATTGATCGCGAGATCCTCATGCGGTACGCCGCCCACGTGCGTGAGCAGGTTGATCAGGGCAACGTCGGCATTGCCACCGCGCAGAACCGCCTGTCCAGCGTCAACCGAACGATTGCCGCGCTGCGCGGTGATCACTACGTCAAAATCCCAAGCCCGAGTAAGGCGCTGGGCCTGCAGCGGTCAAGCGCGCGTAATGAGGCACCGCAAGGCCAAGACCGTGTACAGGTCGAGCAGATCGCACAGAAGCTGTCAGAGCACGGCCAGCAGCGAGTAAGCGCAATTGTGCATCTGGCCCGGGAGACCGGTATGCGCCTGCGTGAAGCGATCCTGGCGGACCTGCCCCGACTGCAACGCGAGGCCCGTAAACTGGGCAAAATCAACATCCAGGACGGCACCAAGGGCGGCCGAGCAGGCGCATCCGCGCCGCGTTGGATTGCGGTCACGGATCAAGTTCGCGATGCTCTCTATAGAGCGAACGAGGCCTCACCCAAGGGCAGCCGCAATCTATTAGCGCTCGACGAAAGCTACAAGGTTTTCTTACAGACAGTAGTGCGTCCTGCGCGGGACATTCTGCATGAGCATGGATTGAAAGGCTTTCATGAACTGCGGGCTGCGTACGCCTGTGAGCGTTATGAGCAACTGACCGGTTTCCCTGCCCCCGTCAATGGCGGTCGTGGCCATCGAGAAGATCGAGAGCTTGATCGACGAGCCCGCCAGCAAATCAGCCATGAGTTGGGACATAGTCGCATCGATGTGGTGAATGCCTACATCGGTGGTCGGCGATGAGGTCCGAGTTCGATATGGCGTTGTTTCTGACTCCGGTGCTCAAAGGCGCGCATTCCACTCGGCAGCGGCACATCAGGCAGGCGGAAAAGATGCAAGAGGCGATTCGTGAGCGCTGGGGTTGCGCGACTCCTTGGTCCTGGAAGGAAAAGCACGTGAGATGGTTTTTGGAACACTCTCTGCGTTGTTCAGCGCCTGCGACCGTCTACTACTACGAGTTAACGGCAGAATTGATCCGTCGCAGAAAGGCGCAAATCGTGGCTGGCTGATAGATCATTTAAGCGTGAGTCCCTGAGTATGGGAATGCAGAGCCTTCCCATACTCAGGGACTTTGACTTAGGAGCGCAGGCTTGCGAGAAATCTGGTGATAGTCGTGAAGTCTGTCGCCATGCTGCACGACTCGGTTACAGGGTTTTTCGCCGGCACCACCAGTCCCTGGATGCTCAGCGTATCGGCACGACGTTGAGGTCTCTGGTGTGATTGATCGCGGCTGCCGACAGGCTGCCGGTGGCCGCCTTCTGGATATGTTCACTCCACCAGGCCATCATCGGACGCCGGCGTTCGATGTAATCTGCCCGGTTGTAGGCGCTTCGAACCTCGTCTTTATCGACATGCGCCAGCGCGACTTCGATCAGTTCCGGATCCCACCCATGCTCGTTTAGGATGGTGCTGGCCATTGAGCGCATGCCGTGGCTGACCAAGCGGTCCTGAAAGCCCATGCGCTTCAACGCCATGTTGGCAGTCTGGCTATTGGCGTGAGTACGTGGGTTTCGGTCTGCCGGGAAGACATACTCTCGATGACCGCTATGGGACTTGAGTATCTCCAGCAATGCCATGGCTTGATCGCTTAACGGGATGCTGTGAGGACGGCGCTTTTTCATCCGCTCCGGAGGGATGGTCCAGACACGTCTTTCAAAATCTATGTCTGCCCAGCGAGTGGTCGCTGCTTCTGCAGGGCGAGTCATGGTATGCAACTGCCATTCGATCAGGCAGCGGGTCGTGCGTTTGATACTGGCGTTTGCGAGTTCCAGCATGAGCTCGGGTAGCTCTTCGGGCGGGAGCGCAGCCATGTTTTCTTTCTTGGGTTTCTTGAATACCGCCCGGATGCCACTGAGTGGGTTGGCGAAGATCAGGCCGGAGTTTACGCCGTAGGTCATGATCTCGTTAAGCCGCTGACTAAGGCGCTTAACCGTCTCTAGGCTGCCTTTCGCTTCGATTGGACGAAGCAGCTCGATCACCATCGGCGCGGTGATTTTCGCGAGTGGCGTCGTCCTCAAATCGGGGAACACATGCAGCGTGAGCGACCGCCAAATATCCTCGGCGTAGGCCGGCGTGACCGAGTCTTTCTTAAGCTCGAACCAGGCAGTGGCTACGTTCTCGAAAGTGTGTTCCGTTTCTGCGCGCTTGGCCTCATTTAGCGTATCGCGCTGCACTTTCGGATCGATGCCTTGGGCGAGCAGCTCGCGGGCTTGCACTGCCATCTTTCGGGCGTTCGCCAGCGAAAGCTCTGGGTAGGTACCCAAGCCCATGTTAATTCGGTTTTTAGTCACCGGTTCACGGTAGTTGAAATTCCACAGCAGAGAGCCGTTGCTGCGTACTCGGAGTTGCAAACCGTCCCCGTCGGTGAGGACGTAGTCCTTGGACGCGGGTTTGACTCCCTTAAGCTGTCGATCGGAGAGACGTAGGGTTTGAGCAGGCATGAGATTTACCTCAGACACTGATTTGGTATTCCAGAGGTTACCACCGGATGGGCTGGAATACCGTTTGGAATACCAGAACTTCTGGAACTCCCAAAAGCTAGAGAGACATCAATAGCCGCTAAAGTCCTGTATTTACTGGGTTTCAGGCACAAAAAAAGACGTCCGTGGACGTCTTTAGATGATCAAGTGGTGGAGCCGGGGGGATTTGAACCCCCGTCCGCCAGTACTCTGCTGTCGGTACTACATGCTTAGCCGTTTCTATTAAGTTAACCCTCAGCGACCCGAAGGGCAGGGTGCTTTGGGCGAGTTGTGTAAGTTTTAGCCGCTTCGTCCACAACGTACTGCACGGCGATTCTGTTCTATATGACAATCACTTTGGGTTTACAGACATCCCCTGATGATTGCTGGACCCGAAGGTACCAGGAGGGAAGGGCTAAGGCTGCTTACGCAGCGAGAGCGTATTCCCCGTAGGTTTCGTCATTGGCAACTATAGAAAGTTGCAACAGTGGATTTACGAGTTCTGTTACCAACTCGGCATGCACCTAAAGGTTCGCAACCGGCGTCGAATCCTAAACGGCCCCGTGCTTGTTACTCGGTGTAATCGTGAGTGACAAGCCTGTGCAGTGTACGTCAAACGGTCACAGAAGGCCAACCCGAAAGGTGGGGCTTGAGCGGTTGGCGGGTTATGGGTTGCCGCCTTTGTCCAGGTTCTGCAAGTCTTGCAGGGCCTTGGTGGTGATTTCGATACACTTCTTTTCATCGCCGGACGCGTGGGCTGCCTTGGCTTGGGAGGCGGCAGTGTCGATTTCGCCGCGTTTGCCACTGGTGTCGGTGGCGAGCAGCGCCTTGCCGTTGTTGATCTTGTCCAGATTGATCTGACACAAGTCTGCTTCATTGCCTGCGGCAAATACGGGGGAAGTCAGCATCGCAGCGGTAACGAATACACCCGCCAGTACGGAACGCTTCATAGGTATCTCCTTGTGCAAAGAGGTCTCGATGCTGCGCGGTATGTGCGGGCAGCCGGCGAGGTCATTGATCGGCCCCGGTTGCCCGGGGCTTAAGCAAGTGACTACGCCAGTGCGCTGGGGTTCGTTTTTATTGCGCGGGCCTGGGTCACCCGGTCGACCAGGTAGACCAGGCCGTGGTAATCGATCCCTCCGTGCTGGGTCAGGCCGATCTCACAGGTGCGGCTGGTGGAGATGCCTTCGCTGCAGTACTGCACGGCGTCCTTGAGGGAGCGCAGGGAGTGGGCGTTGAGTTCCGGCGTAGTGAAGCCTTTGTCGCCGGCAAACCCGCAGCAGTGGATGCCTTCGGGGATGACCACATTGTTGCTGCAACGCCGGGCCAAGTCGATCAGGGCCTGGCTTTCGCCCAGATGCTGGGTGCTGCAGGTGACGTGCACGGCAATCGGCGCGTCCTGGGGTGTGAAGTCCAGGCGGTCCATCAGGTGGGTGCGGATAAAACGGACCGGGTCGTAGAGGTCCAGGCGTGTTTGCCCCAGGTCCTGGACCAGGCGCAGGGTACAGGGGCTGGTGTCGCAGTAGATCGGGTCGAGGCCGCCACGGCTGGCGTGGAGCAGGGCGCCGATCAGTTCCTGGCGTTTGTGCTCGGCCTGTTCGGCGTAGCCTTTGGAGGCAAAGGGCTGGCCGCAGCACAGGCTGTCGGGGTTGTCCGGAATGACTACCTGGTAGCCGGCTTTTTCCAGCAGGCCGCGGGTTTTGTCGTACAGCGACATTTGCTCTTTGTCGCCGGCTGCCGGGCCCATTGCCCGCGAGACACAGGCCGCGAGGTAGACCACCCGCGGGCGTTCATCGGTGACGGCAGGGCTGAAGCGGATGGCTTTTTCTGGCTGTGGCATAGCGCTGGTCCACTGCGGGATTTGTCCCTTGGACAGCTTGGTCACGGAGGCTGAGAGTTTCGCCAGGCGGGGAGCGCCGAGCAGCATGCGTGCGCCGTTGGCCACATGCAGGGTGAAACGGGCACCTTGCAGCGCAGTGGAGAAATGGCTGGCCAGCCACTCGGCAGTTTTCGTACTGCCTGCTTCGCGGCTGCGCAGTTTTTTCACCAGGTCGCCGGTATTGATGCCTACCGGGCAGCGCTGGGCGCACAAGCCGGTGGCGGCACAGGTGTCGATGCCTTGATAGTAATACGCCGCTTCCAATTCGGTGGTGTCGATGCCGGCGCGTTTGCGTGCCTGGATATCGCGCCAGATCACAATGCGCTGGCGCGGGCTCAGGGTCAGGCCCTTGGAGGGGCACACCGGCTCGCAGAAACCGCACTCGATGCACTTATCCACAATCTCATCGGCGGCCGGCAGGGGCTTGAGGTTTTTAAGGTGAATTTGCGGGTCTTCGCTGAGCACCACGTCCGGGTTGAGAATGCCGTTGGGGTCGAGCAGGCGCTTGAGTTGCCACATCAATTGATAGGCATCGCTGCCCCATTCCAGTTCGACGAAGGGCGCCATATTGCGCCCGGTGCCGTGCTCGGCTTTCAGCGAACCGCCGAACTCCACGGCCACCAGTTGCGCCACGTCATCCATGAACGCCTGGTAGCGTGTGACTTCTTCCGCGCTGTTGAAGCCTTGGGTGAACACAAAGTGCAGATTGCCTTCCAGGGCATGTCCGAAAAGGATGGCTTCGTCGTAGTGATGTTTGTCGAACAACTCGATCAAGCGATTCACGCCAATGGCCAGTTGCTCTACCGGGAAGGTCACGTCTTCGATGATCACCGTGGTGCCGGTTTTGCGTACGGCGCCGACGGCGGGGAAGGTGTTCTTGCGGATGGCCCACAGGCGCGCGTTTTCCACGGGGTCTTCGGTGAAGTCGACTTGCTGCTCGACCGGGAACTCGGCCAGCGAGGCCATGATCAGCGCCAGTTGCTCATGCAGCAGTGTGGACGAGGCTGCGCGGGATTCGATCAAGAGTGCGCAGGCACCTTCCGATAGCTGTTGTACGAACGCGGGCATCCCGGGTTTGTCTTGCACCGAGCGCATGCTGCGCCGGTCCAGTAACTCGACCGCCGACACGGGCTGGGTTTTCAGCACGGTCACGGCGTTGCAGCAGGTTTCTACATCGGGGAATACGATCAGGGCCGATGCCTTGTTCGGGTGATCGATCACCGTGTCGTAGGTCACGGCGCTGATAAAGCCCAGGGTGCCTTCGGAACCCACGAGCAAATGGCTGAGGATGTCCAGTGGCTCGTCGAAGTCCACCAGGGCGTTGAGTGACAGGCCGGTGGTGTTTTTCAGACGGTATTTATGGCGAATTTTTGCAGCCAATTCAGAATTGGCCCGAGTCTCGCGGCCCAGGGTGGCCAAGCGCTCAAGTAACTGGCTATGTTGCTCGCGGAACGCGGCGACGCTGGCGGCATCCTCGGTGTCGAGACGGCTGCCGTCGGCCAGCACCAGGCGAATCCCGGCCAGGGTGTGGTAGGTGTTCTGGGCGGTGCCGCAGCACATGCCGCTGGCATTGTTGGCGACGATTCCGCCGATCTTGCAGGCATTGATCGACGCCGGATCCGGGCCGATCTTGCGCCCGAACGGCGCGAGCCAGGCGTTGGCCTGGGCCCCGATCACCCCGGGTTGCAGGCGGATTTGCGTACCTTGGCCACGAATCTCGCGCCCGTTCCAGTTATCGCCGAGCACGATCAGTACCGAATCGCTGATGGCCTGGCCGGAAAGGCTGGTGCCGGCGGCACGAAAGGTCACTGGCACGCGGTCGCGTTGTGCCAGTTGCAGCAGTTCGACCACCTCATCTTCCGATTCGACGCGGACCACCAGTTGTGGGATTAGTCGGTAAAAACTGGCATCGGTGCCGAAAGCCAGGGTGGAAAGAGGGTCGTCAAAGCGTCGATCTTTCGGGATCAGTCGTGCGACAGCATCAAGGAACGCGACGGGCAGACTCATGGGGCCTCCAGGGTCAGCAGCACCCAGTCTGGGGAGCCTTGGCGCCAGGGGCCAGCAGACTGGGTTGTGAATAGCTGACGCCGCACGGTGGCTGCGGCGTCGGTTCTTACGGTATTGCCTGTGGTCTTAGTGCACCAGCATGCCGGTGAACCAGTACGCCTGGGCGTAGGTGATCAGGCCGACAATCGTGGCGAAAAACAGGCTGTGCTTGAGGGTAAAGCGGAACAGGTCGGATTCCTTGCCCACCAGGCCGGTCGCGGCGCAGGCCACGGCGATCGATTGTGGAGAGATCATCTTGCCGGTTACGCCGCCACTGGTGTTCGCCGCTACCAGCAAGGTGTCGCTGACGCCGATCTGGTGGGCGGTGGTGGCTTGCAGGGAGCTGAACAGGGCGTTGGACGAGGTATCGGAACCGGTGAGGAACACGCCCAGCCAGCCAAGGAACGGCGAGAAGAACGGGAATGCCGCGCCGGTGCCGGCCAAGACCAGGGCCATGGTCGAAGACATGCCGGAGTAGTTGGTCACGAATGCGAACGCCAACACCATGCCGATGGACAGGATCGGCCAGCGCAGCTCGTAGAAAGTCTCTTTCAAAGTGGTCAGACCAGTTTTGAAATTGATTTTCAGCACCAGCATGGAGATCAGTGCCGAGAAGAAAATCGCCGTGCCGGTGGCGGAAATCGGGTCCAGCTTGAATACGGCTGGAATGGCCGTCGGGTTGGTGACGATGGGTGCAACCTTGACCACCATCTGGTCCAGGTGCGGAATCGCAAAGTTGAACACCCAGCTGTACATCGACCCGCCGGCGGCGAACATCGCCTTGAACGGCTTGAGGGTCCAGATGGTGACCAGTACGGTGAGGATCAGGAACGGCGACCAGGCTTTGAAAATTTCCATCAGGCTGTAAGGCGAAGCCACAGATGTGCGCGGTTGGCCGAAACCGCCGACGCTGCCAGTGATCGAAACGCTGGAGGTGGCGCCAGCAATCTGTGCGCCCGCAGTGCGCTTGGGCTGCCAGACTTTCAGGAACAGGGTCAGGGAGATCAGGCTGGCCAGGGCCGAGGTGATGTCAGGCAGTTCCGGGCCAATAAAGTTGGAGGTGAAGTACTGGGTGATGGCAAAGCTCAAACCGGCCACCAGTGCGGCGGGCCAGGTTTCCTTGACGCCGCGTATACCGTCCATCATGAACACCAGCCAGAACGGCACGAACAGCGACAGCAGCGGCAACTGGCGGCCAGTCATGGCGCCGATCTTGAATGCATCGATGCCGGTGACCTGGCCGGCCACGATGATCGGGATCCCCAGGGCGCCGAACGCCACTGGCGCGGTATTGGCAATCAGGCACAGGCCGGCGGCGTACAGTGGGTTGAAGCCCAGGCCGACCAGCAGCGCGGCAGTAATCGCCACGGGTGCACCGAAACCGGCAGCACCTTCCAGGAATGCGCCGAAGCAGAAGCCGATCAGCAGCACTTGCAGGCGCTGGTCATCGGTAATCGACAGCACCGAGCTGCGGATCACTTCAAACTGGCCACTCTTGACCGTCAGTTTGTAGAGGAATACCGCGGCGACGATGATCCAGGCGATTGGCCACAAGCCGTAGGCAAAGCCGTAGCCGGCAGCGGCGAATGCCATATCGACCGGCATCTGGAAGGCAAAGATCGCCACCAGGATCGACAGCGCCAGGGTGATGCTCCCGGCAACATGACCTTTAAGGCGAAACACCGCCAGGGCCAGGAAGAAAAAGACGATGGGAATAACGGCGGCCAGTGCGGACAGGCCAAGGCTGCCGAGTGGGCTGTAAAGCTGTTGCCAGGTTTGCATATGGGGTGGCCCCTAATTGTTGTTGGTCATGCATAGTTAGCTGATTTGGATAATTGGTAATACCAATTTACAATCGCTGTTGGCTAGGTTAAGAGCCTTCGGGGTGGTGTGTCAATTTGCCGCCTGAGAAACTTTGGTCGCATAGCGCTGGGCGTGGGGTCTGATCGGTGTAATCAAAGGGGTTCTGATAGGTGCCGATGGCGCGCCAATAGGCCAGAATAGAGGGCCCGGCGAGTGGCCGGGATCGTGGAGAGTCAGTTATGGCGTTTGATCAGGTGCGTCAGCGCCGTTTGTCCGACGATATTGTCGAGCAGCTTGAGGGGATGATCCTTGAGGGCACGTTGAAGTCGGGCGAGCGATTGCCAGCCGAGCGCGCACTGGCTGAACAGTTCGGTGTATCGCGCCCATCTTTGCGTGAGGCGATCCAGAAACTGGCGGCCAAGGGCTTGCTGGTCAGTCGTCAGGGCGGCGGCAATTATGTGGTGGAGACGCTGGGTTCAACCTTCAGTGATCCGTTGCTGCATCTGCTGGAAAACAACCCTGAAGCCCAGCGTGATCTGCTGGAGTTTCGCCAGACGCTGGAAGCGTCTTGTGCTTATTACGCTGCGTTGCGCGCCACGGAGGTGGACCGCGAACGGCTGACTGCTGCCTTTGATGCGCTGCAGGATTGTTACACGCGTGATGATGAGGTGAGCCGTATTGAAGAAGGTGCGGCCGATGCCCGGTTTCACTTGGCTATCGCCGAGGCCAGCCATAACGCGGTATTGCTGCACACCATTCGCGGCTTGTTTGATTTGCTCAAGCGTAACGTGGTGACCAATATCGGCGGCATGTACCAGCAGCGTACCGAAACCCGGGACATGCTGATCAGCCAGCATCGGGATCTGTACCTGGCGATTATCGAAGGGCGGGCAGAGCAGGCGCGCGAGGTTTCAACACGTCACCTGCTGTATGTGCAGGAAGTGTTGGAAGAGGTGCGTCAGGAAGTGCAGCGCATGGCCCGGGCGGAGCGCCGCAAGGGGATGTAGCCGGGCATTGCGGCGCAGGGAGCAGGCTCCCTGGCCTCACGGGCCGCATCAAGGGCGGGGAAGATCAGTCTTCCTTGCCCTTGTTGCGCACGGCACGCTGCAATTCCCGATTGGAGTCGCGCTCGCGCTCGGTATCACGCTTGTCGTATTCCTTCTTGCCCTTGCCCAGTGCGATCTCGCATTTGACCAGGTGCTTGCTCCAGTACCACGACAGGCAGACGCAGGCGTAGCCCTTCTGCTGTACGGCAGCGGCGAGCTTTTCCAGTTCGCGGGCATTGAGCAGCAGCTTGCGCGTACGCACCGGATCGGCAATTACGTGGGTGCTGGCGGTCATCAACGGCGTGATATGACTGCCGAGCAGCCAGGCCTCGCCATCCTTGAGCAGCACGTAACTGTCGACCAGTTGCAACTTGCTGGCACGCAGACTTTTTACTTCCCAGCCGGCCAGGACCAGACCAGCCTCGAACCGATGTTCGATGAAGTAATCGTGTCGCGCCTTTTTGTTCTGCGCGATGGTCCCTGTTGGGTGTTTCTTTTGTTTAGCCATAGGGGCGGCATTATAGGCAGTTGCGAGCGTGTCGGCTACGGTCAACCTGTGTGCTTGAGCGTGTTGGATGAATCCCGGACAATACCGTCAGTTTTCTGGTTTTTTTCTCTCGCGAATCGGCCTGTCTTTTCGCGATGTTTGCCGCTCAGCTTCGGAAATAACGCTCCCATGACGACGCATATTCAACGCTCGGCCCTGCTGCCTTACCCGGCGCAAGCGCTCTATGACCTGGTCAACGACGTGGCGAGCTACCCGGATTTCCTGCCCTGGTGCTCTTCATCCACGGTGCTGGAGAGCAGCGATGAGCATATGCGTGCGAGTCTTGAGGTGTCCAAGGGGGGGCTTGGCCAGAAGTTTGTGACGAGCAATGTCCTGGTCCCTGGGCGGTCGATCGAGATGAATCTGGAAGAAGGGCCGTTCACTCAACTGCACGGTGTCTGGGTCTTCAAGCCGTTGGGGGAGAAGGCGTGCAAGATCAGCCTGGACCTGACGTTTGATTATGCCGGTTCCATTGTGCGGGCGACCTTGGGGCCGCTGTTCAATCAGGCCGCGAATACCCTGGTGGATGCGTTTTGCCAGCGGGCCAAGCAACTGCATGGCTGAGTCACTGATCGAGATTGAGGTGGTTTACGCCGCGGTAGACCGTCAACGGTTGTTGAGCCTGGCGGTTGCGCCGGGTACGAGCCTGAGGGCTGCGGTGCTGGCTTCAGGCATTGCGGCGCAGTTTCCCGATGTGGATATCGCCCGTTGCCCATTGGGGATTTTCGGCAGCGTCGTGGCGGATGCTGAAACCCGTAGCGTGCAGGTCGGCGATCGCATCGAAATTTATCGGCCCTTGTTGGCGGATCCCAAAGAGGTGAGGCGCCTGCGAGCGGCAAAAGCAGCCGGAGCTCGGCGGCAACTCCCCTAGCCTGTGAAATAGCAGGCAACAAAAAGCCCGGCATGCCGGGCTTTTTGTAGAACGATGAAAATTATTGCGGGCTTGTATCCAGGGGTTCTGGCGTCGGCACCGGAACGGTTTCCACACTGTCGATGTCTTTCTGGATCGTGTCCAGCAAGGAGCCTGGCTTGGCCGGCACCTCGGACTTGGGCTTTTCAGCATTCTGCGCTGGCGCAGTGACGCTGGTCCCGCTGTCCTTGCCCAGCAGGGCTTCATCGCGGCTTACGCCAGGCATGAAGTCACCGGAAAGGCTGACGAGCTGGTCGTTGCCATTGAAGATGACACTGACGCGCTCCTGTTGGCGTTCCCCGCCTCCAGGCTGCAGGCTATAGAGATAATCCCAGCGATCGGCATGGAATGTGTCGGTCAGCAGGGGATTGCCCATGATAAACCGTACTTGCCGTCGGGTCATTCCCGGGCGTAACTGGTCTATCATGTCCTGCGTGACGACATTGCCCTGCTGGATGTCGATTTTGTAAACCCCGGGGAATGAACAACCGGCGAGTGCGAGCAGTCCCACAAGGGTGAAACTGGTTAGCAAGAGCTTGGTGTTTTGCATCGGTGGGCGACTTCCACTATCTTGGCTGGGACAACGTAAACGCCGATCATACCCGTATTAAGAGAAGCTGCGAAGCAGCATCCGCGAGAAAGCTAACCATGGTTGAAAATAGCGAACTACGCAAAGCCGGTCTTAAAGTGACTCTGCCACGAGTCAAGATTCTACAAATGCTCGATTCCGCCGAGCAGCGCCACATGAGTGCCGAGGATGTCTACAAGGCGCTGATGGAGTCTAACGAGGACGTCGGCCTGGCCACGGTTTACCGTGTACTGACCCAGTTTGAAGCCGCAGGGCTGGTGGTTCGTCATAATTTCGACGGCGGTCATGCGGTTTTCGAGCTGGCTGACGGTGGTCATCACGACCACATGGTTGATCTGGATACCAATGAGGTTATCGAGTTCACCAGTCCTGCAATCGAGAAGCTCCAGCATGAGATCGCTGAGGAGCATGGATTCGATTTGGTGGACCACAATCTGGTTCTGTACATACGTAAGAAAAAGTAAGAAAGCTACGCAGATTCGTTCTGCGAAACGATCGAAGGCGACCCTAGGGTCGCCTTCGTGCTTTCTGCCGATGGAAAAAACGGGGTGGAAAGGGCTCAGGCCTTCGCCGTCACCACCATTTTTTTCGCGTGGGCCAGGGACTCTTTGGTCAGGTCGATGCCGCCGAGCATGCGTGCGACTTCTTCCACCCGCTCGGTCTTGTTCAGCTTGGACACGGCTGTACGCGTCGCGTCGCTGCCCCGTACCTTATGTACAAACAGATGTTGGTGCCCCTGTGCTGCCACCTGTGGCAAGTGGGTAACGGTCAGTACTTGCCCGCGCTCACCCAGGCGGCGCAACAATTGGCCGACAATTTCTGCGGTCGGCCCGCCGATCCCCACGTCCACTTCGTCGAATACCAGGGTCGGTACGCGGGAGGTCTGGGCGGTAATGACCTGGATTGCCAGGCTGATCCGTGACAGTTCGCCACCAGACGCCACTTTGGCCAGTGCCTTGAGAGGTTGGCCGGGGTTGGCGCTCACTAGCAGTTCGACCTGCTCCAGGCCGTTGGGCTGCAGTTCATTGCCGCTATTGGCGTGCAACTCGATGGTGAAGCGCCCGCCCGGCATGCCCAGGCGTTGGATTTCCTGCTCCACGGCGCAAGCCAGCCCGGTTGCAGCTTGGT
Source organism: Pseudomonas sp. ICMP 8385 (assembly GCF_002699915.1). Lineage (NCBI taxonomy): Bacteria > Pseudomonadati > Pseudomonadota > Gammaproteobacteria > Pseudomonadales > Pseudomonadaceae > Pseudomonas > Pseudomonas sp. ICMP 8385. The sequence goes on from NZ_LKBY01000104.1 coordinate 41,181, forward strand.
GCCGCAGGTCGCTCAGTTCCCGGGCCTTTTCCTGGTAATGCCGGGCAAAAGAGGCGAGTTCGTCGCCCAGGCGTTCGATGGATTCATCATTGGCATTCAGGGTTTCGATCTCGTCCAGCAGCTTTTGCTGCATGGCCGCCACTTCGGTTGGCTGGATCCGATGTTTGCGCGCCAGGGTATAAATAGTGTCGAGACGTTCTTCGATCTCTTGCAGGCGTGCCGGGTCGGCATCGAAGTGGTCAAGGAAGCGGTTCAGTTCGCCCACGGCCTCTTCTACCTGGATTTGCGCACTGGTCAGCAGGGTGGTGGCTTCACTCAGTGACCCCGAGCCGCTGTTCACGCTCGACAGGCGGTTAAGGCTGGCCGTCAGCGCATTCAGCACATTGCCGGAGTCACTTTCGCTGCATTGCTCGACCACCTGGCGACAGATGCCCAGCAGGGTTTCGGCATTGGTCAGGTTCTTGTGCTCCTGCTCCAGCTGTTCCAGCTCGGTTTCGCCCAGGCCCAGGCTTTCCAGTTCTTCCAACTGATAGCTGAGGAGTTGGTGGCGAGCGCGCTGTTCATCGCCGGAATTGGACAGGCGCTCCAGCTCCTGGCGGGTCTGGCGCCAGCGCTGTGCAGCCAATTGCACCTGGCGCGCCAGGTCGGTGGCACCGGCGTATTCATCCAGGAGGCGGCGGTGGGTGTCGGTTTTCAGCAGGGATTGATGTTCGTGCTGGCTGTGGATGTCGATCAGCAGCTCGCCAAGGGCTTTCAGGTCGCCGAGGGGGCAGGGCGTGCCATTGATATAGCCCCGGGAGCGACCTTCGGCAGTGATTACGCGGCGCAGGATGCACGGGCCGTCGTTATCCAGGTCGCGCTCGGCGAGCCAGGCGCTGGCTTCCGGGATATCTGCCAGGTCAAAGGTCGCCAGGATATCGGCCTTGTCTGCACCGGGGCGAACCACGCCGCTGTCGGCGCGATCACCCAGGGTCAGGCCCAGGGCGTCGAGCATGATCGACTTGCCGGCGCCGGTTTCGCCTGTGATTACGCTCATCCCGCGATCCAGTTCAAGATCCAGGTGCTCGACAATGGCGTAGTTATGTACGGACAGGTGAACCAGCATGACGGCTGCTCCCAGGCTTTAGGTCTGGTTATTTATACAGTGTTTTGTTTGGCGCTGACAATCCTGTGACTTAGCTCAATTTGCTTGGATAACGGCTTTTTTTAGTGCGATGGGGAATGTGCGGGAAAGTGTGAGTCGAGGTATGTCGGCCCTTGAACCTGGAAATTGTGGCCCCATATACCGGAACAGAAGCGCGAGTTGAGTTCGCGCAGGATTTCGAAAGGAGAAAATTATGGCTGACGAACAGACGCTGGATACGCAAAACCCAGACGCCAACCAGGCCTCGCAGGCAGCGGGTGAAGACCTGGCGGCTCGTGTGCAGGTGCTCGAAGAGCAACTGGCAGGCGCTCAGGATCAGGCTTTGCGTGTTGCTGCCGATCTGCAGAACGTCCGCCGCCGCGCCGAGCAGGATGTAGAAAAGGCCCACAAGTTTGCGCTGGAGAAGTTTGCCGGTGATCTGTTGCCGATCATCGACAGCCTGGAACGCGGCCTGGAGCTGTCCAGCCCGGACGACGAAAACATCCGTGCCATGCGCGAAGGGATCGAGCTGACCCTGAAAATGTTCCAGGACACCCTCAAGCGTTATCAGCTGGAAGCCATCGATCCACAAGGCGGCGAGCCGTTCAACGCGGAGCATCACCAGGCCATGGCCATGCAGGAAAATGCTGACCTTGAGCCCAATAGCGTGTTGAAAGTGTTCCAGAAGGGCTACCAGCTCAACGGTCGCCTGTTGCGCCCGGCGATGGTGGTGGTGAGCAAGGCTCCCGCACCGGTTTCGCCGTCGATTGACGAGCAGGCTTGAAATCGTTCGTAACGACCCCATTTATAAGTCAAGCGTTTAAGTGCTACCGCAGTTAGCCACCACTGCTGCGGCAACCAAATCCAAAGTTTCGGGAGAGTGAATCATGGGCAAAATTATCGGTATCGACCTGGGGACTACCAACTCCTGCGTCTCCGTGCTGGAAAACGGCGTTTCCAAGGTGATTGAGAACGCCGAAGGCGCACGTACTACCCCTTCCATCGTGGCTTACGCCAATGATGGCGAAATCCTGGTAGGCCAGTCCGCCAAGCGTCAGGCTGTGACCAATCCGCACAACACCCTGTACGCGGTGAAGCGTTTGATCGGTCGTAAGTTCGACGAAGAAGTCGTACAGAAAGACATCAAGATGGTGCCGTACAAAATCGCCAAGGCCGACAACGGTGACGCCTGGGTTGAAGTGAACGGCCAGAAAATGTCGCCGCCGCAAATCTCGGCTGAAATCTTGAAAAAGATGAAGAAGACTGCCGAAGACTACCTTGGTGAAGCTGTGACTGAAGCGGTGATCACCGTTCCGGCCTACTTCAACGACAGCCAGCGCCAGGCGACCAAAGACGCCGGCCGCATTGCGGGCCTGGACGTAAAACGCATCATCAACGAACCTACTGCGGCGGCTCTGGCCTACGGCATGGACAAGGCCAAGGGCGACCACACCGTGATCGTTTATGACCTGGGTGGCGGTACTTTCGACGTTTCCGTGATCGAAATCGCTGAAGTCGATGGCGAGCACCAGTTTGAAGTGTTGGCGACCAACGGCGACACGTTCCTGGGCGGTGAAGACTTTGACATTCGTCTGATCGACTACCTCGTTGACGAATTCAAGAAAGAAAGCGGCATGAACCTCAAGGGTGACCCGCTGGCGATGCAGCGCCTGAAAGAAGCCGCTGAAAAAGCCAAGATCGAACTGTCTTCGAGCAATTCGACCGACGTGAACCTGCCGTACATCACCGCAGATGCCACCGGTCCCAAGCACTTGAACGTGAAAATCTCGCGCGCCAAGCTGGAATCGCTGGTTGAAGACCTGGTTCAACGCACCATCGAACCTTGCCGCATTGCTCTGAAAGATTCGGGTATCGACGTTAGCGCGATCAACGACGTGATCCTGGTGGGCGGTCAGACCCGTATGCCGCTGGTGCAGCAGAAGGTCACCGAGTTCTTCGGTAAAGAAGCGCGTAAAGATGTGAACCCGGACGAAGCGGTTGCCATGGGTGCTGCCATCCAGGGTGCGGTATTGGCCGGCGACGTGAAAGACGTGCTGCTGCTGGACGTCAGCCCGCTGACCCTGGGTATCGAAACCATGGGCGGCGTGATGACTGCGCTGATCGAGAAAAACACCACGATTCCTACCAAGAAATCGCAAGTGTTCTCGACTGCCGATGACAACCAGGGCGCAGTGACCATTCACGTGCTGCAGGGTGAGCGTAAGCAGGCTGCGCAGAACAAGTCTTTGGGCAAGTTCGACCTGGCCGAGATTCCACCAGCACCACGTGGCGTGCCACAGATTGAAGTGACCTTCGACATCGACGCCAACGGCATTCTGCACGTAGGCGCCAAGGACAAGGCCACCGGCAAGACCCAGTCGATCGTGATCAAGGCCAACTCCGGCCTGTCCGAGGAAGAAATTCAGCAGATGATCAACGATGCTGAAAAGAACGCCGAGGAAGATCGCAAGTTTGAAGAACTGGCCGCTGCCCGCAACCAGGGTGATGCACTGGTTCACTCGACACGCAAAATGATCGCGGATGCTGGCGATAAAGTGACGGCTGAAGAGAAGGCCGCAATCGAAGCCGCCGTGGTTGCCCTGGAAGCCGCCGTTAAAGGCGATGACAAGGCCACCATCGAAGCCAAGGTTGAGGAGCTGTCGAAAGTCTCCGCGCCAGTGGCTCAGAAAATGTACGCCGAGCAAGGCCAGCCAGCTGACGGTGCTGCGCAACAGGCAGAACCTGAAGCCAAGCACGACGACGTTGTCGATGCCGAGTTTGAAGACGTTACAGACAAGAAGTAAGTTGGTCGCCCGGTTGACCGCTATCAAGCGGTGACTGGTAGGATGTCGCCGCGCGGGAGCTTGCTCCCGCGTTGGCGTGTCTGGGGTACGGGAATTTTTACAGCATGCGACAAGGTTCGGATGCTGGCGGTGTGATCGGGAATGCTCCTGCTTTGCGATCGACAGTCACCGCGTTTTTAGCTGGGTCTCGGCTGAAAGCAGTAAAGACCAGGATCGTTGAATTTGACGTGAGTTGGGTCCGGGCCTGTATTGGGGCTCAACGAGTTTGGCAGGCTCAGGAGGGTTTTGCCGGACGTCCTTAAGAGTGCAAAGACTTATGGCAAAGCGTGACTATTACGAAGTGTTGGGTGTGGAGCGCGGCTCCAGCGAGGCGGACCTGAAGAAGGCCTACCGTCGCCTGGCGATGAAGCACCACCCGGACCGTAACCCGGATAACAAAGAATCCGAGGAAATGTTCAAAGAGGCCAATGAGGCCTACGAATGCTTGTGTGACCCGAACAAGCGTGCAGCCTACGACCAGTATGGCCATGCCGGTGTCGATCCGAGCATGGGGGGTGGCGGTGCCGGCTTTGGCGGGCAGAATTTCTCCGATATCTTCGGCGATGTATTCAGCGACTTCTTTGGTGGCGGTCGCGGCGGTCAGCGCGGCGGTGCCCAGCGTGGCAGCGACTTGCGCTACACCCTGGAGCTGAACCTGGAAGAAGCCGTGCGCGGCACCAGCGTCAATATCCGCGTGCCGACGCTGGTCAACTGCAAGCCTTGCGACGGTTCGGGTGCCAAGAAGGGCTCTTCGCCGATCACTTGCCCGACCTGTGGCGGTATCGGCCAGGTGCGCATGCAGCAGGGCTTCTTCTCGGTGCAGCAGACCTGCCCGCGTTGCCATGGCCAGGGCAAGATCATTTCCGATCCGTGCGATTCCTGCCATGGCGAGGGGCGTGTCGAAGAGTACAAGACCTTGTCGGTGAAAGTGCCGGCGGGTGTCGATACCGGCGACCGCATCCGGTTGTCGGGCGAGGGCGAGGCGGGTACGCAGGGTGGCCCGACGGGCGACCTGTACGTGGTGATCAATGTGCGCGAGCACTCGATCTTCCAGCGCGACGGCAAGCACCTGTTCTGCGAAGTGCCGATCAGCTTTGTCGATGCGGCCCTGGGCGGCGAGTTGGAGATTCCGACTCTCGATGGTCGGGTCAAGCTGAAGATCCCTGAGGGGACGCAGACCGGCAAGCAGTTCCGGATCCGTGGCAAAGGTGTTGCACCGGTGCGTGGCGGCGGTGCGGGCGACTTGATGTGCCGTGTGGCCGTCGAGACCCCGGTCAACCTGGATCGTCGCCAGCGTGAGTTGCTCGAAGAGTTGCGCAGTTCGCTGGACGGTGATGGCTCCCATTCACCCAAGACCGCTGGTTGGTTTGAAGGCGTGAAGCGCTTCTTCGGCGACCTGTAAGGACCTGGATATGCGACGTATAGCAGTGATGGGCGCCGCCGGGCGCATGGGCAAGAACCTGGTGGAGGCGGTGCAGCAGCGCTCGCCTCTGTCGGGCCTGACGGCGGCGATCGTACGCCCGGGCAGTACGCTGATCGGCGCCGATGTGGGTGAGTTGGCCTCGTTGGGGCGCATCGGTGTGGCGTTGTCCGGCAGCCTGGAGCAAGTGGTTGAAGAGTTCGATGTGTTGATCGACTTCACCCTGCCAGACGTGATGCTGAAAAACTTGGCGTTCTGCCGCAAGGCGGGCAAGGCCATGGTGATTGGCACCACCGGCCTGAGTGCCGAGCAGAAGCAATTGCTCGTCGCGGCGGGCCAGGATATTCCTATCGTGTTTGCCGCCAACTTCAGTGTGGGCGTCAACCTGTCGCTGAAGTTGCTCGACATGGCGGCGCGGGTGCTGGGTGATGAGGCGGATATCGAGATCATCGAGGCCCATCACCGGCACAAGGTCGATGCGCCATCGGGGACGGCCATGCGTATGGGTGAAGTGATTGCCGATGCCTTGGGGCGCGACCTGTCGAAAGTCGCGGTGTATGGCCGCGAAGGTCATACCGGCGCGCGCGAGCGTGAAACCATTGGCTTTGCTACCGTGCGCGGCGGTGACGTGGTGGGAGACCACACGGTGCTGTTTGCTGCCGAAGGTGAGCGCCTGGAGATTACCCACAAGGCCTCCAGCCGCATGACCTTCGCCAAGGGCGCAGTGCGCGCCGCATTGTGGCTGGAGGGCCGCGAAGCGGGCCTCTATGACATGCAAGACGTGCTGGATCTGCGTTAATCAGTAGCAAAAACGGGCCCTGGGTATTACTCTAGGGCCCCGTTTTTACCCGCTAAGCGACGTCCTGTCGCATTCTCCTGCCTTTTAGGCTCTTTAGCGGTGGACCAAAATAGCCTTTTTCTGTAAGCTACAGCTTTAGTGTGTCCACTAAAAGCGCGCAGAATAATTCAGTGAAGAAGCGGGGTGACGTGTCCATACGTCACTCCGCTTTTTTACAACCTGCGATCGCCCTTTCAGGCTTTATTTACGGGAGGTCTTCTTGACTAAGCCAGCCATACTCGCCCTTGCTGATGGCAGCATTTTTCGCGGCGAAGCCATTGGAGCCGACGGTCAGACCGTTGGAGAGGTGGTGTTCAACACCGCCATGACCGGCTATCAGGAAATCCTTACCGATCCTTCCTACGCCCAGCAGATCGTTACCCTGACCTATCCGCACATCGGCAACACCGGTACTACGCCGGAAGACGTCGAGTCTGATCGTGTCTGGTCGGCCGGTCTGGTGATTCGTGACCTGCCACTGGTTGCGAGCAACTGGCGTAACACGATGTCGCTGTCCGATTACCTGAAAGCCAACAATGTGGTGGCGATTGCCGGTATCGATACGCGCCGCCTCACGCGCATCCTGCGGGAAAAAGGCTCGCAGAACGGCTGCATCATGGTGGGTGACAATATTAGCGAAGACGCGGCGATTGCTGCAGCGCAGGGCTTCCCCGGCCTGAAAGGCATGGACCTGGCTAAAGTCGTCAGCACCAAAGAACAGTACGAATGGCGCTCCACTGTCTGGGACTTGAAGACCGACAGCCACGCGACTATTGAAGCCAGTGAGCTGCCTTACCATGTGGTCGCTTATGACTACGGCGTGAAGTACAACATCCTGCGTATGCTGGTCGAGCGCGGTTGCCGCGTGACCGTGGTGCCGGCGCAAACTCCGGCCGCCGACGTACTTGCCCTGCAACCGGATGGTGTGTTCCTGTCCAACGGCCCGGGTGACCCTGAGCCATGCGACTACGCGATCAAAGCCATCAAGGACGTGCTGGACACCGAGATCCCGGTGTTCGGTATCTGCCTCGGTCACCAACTGCTGGCCCTGGCCTCCGGCGCCAAGACCCTGAAAATGGGTCATGGCCATCACGGTGCCAACCACCCGGTACAAGACCTGGACACGGGCGTGGTGATGATCACCAGCCAGAACCACGGTTTTGCGGTGGATGAAGCCACCTTGCCGGCCAACGTGCGCGCCATTCACAAATCGCTGTTCGACGGTTCCCTGCAGGGTATCGAGCGCACCGACAAGAGCGCGTTCAGCTTCCAGGGCCACCCTGAAGCGAGCCCGGGCCCGAACGACGTAGCGCCGCTGTTCGACCGCTTCATCAATGAGATGGCCAAGCGACGCTGACTGAGTGGCTTGCGGGCGGCCCCGAATCTCGGTGGCCCCCGCAGGCTCTTCAAGGATTGTTCAAGACGGCTTGCCGACTGACCTGCGGATTTGAGTGACAAACCCATGCCAAAACGTACAGACATAAAAAGCATCCTGATTCTCGGCGCTGGCCCGATCGTTATCGGCCAGGCCTGCGAATTCGACTACTCCGGCGCCCAGGCCTGCAAGGCCCTGCGCGAAGAGGGTTACCGCGTCATCCTGGTGAACTCCAACCCGGCCACCATCATGACCGACCCGGACATGGCCGACGCCACCTACATCGAACCGATCAAATGGCAGACCGTTGCCAAGATCATCGAGAAAGAGCGTCCAGACGCACTGCTGCCGACCATGGGTGGCCAGACTGCATTGAACTGCGCCCTGGACCTGGAGCGCGAAGGCGTCCTGGAAAAGTTTGGCGTAGAAATGATCGGCGCCAATGCCGACACCATCGACAAGGCTGAAGACCGTTCGCGTTTCGACAAGGCCATGAAGTCGATCGGCCTCGATTGCCCGCGCTCGGGTATCGCCCACAGTATGGAAGAGGCCAACGCGGTTCTCGAAAAACTGGGCTTCCCGTGCATTATCCGTCCGTCCTTCACCATGGGCGGCACCGGCGGTGGTATCGCTTACAACCGTGAAGAGTTCGAGGAAATCTGCGCGCGCGGTCTGGATCTGTCGCCGACCAAAGAGCTGCTGATCGACGAATCCCTGATCGGCTGGAAAGAGTACGAGATGGAAGTTGTCCGCGATAAAAAGGACAACTGCATCATCGTCTGCTCGATCGAAAACTTCGACCCGATGGGTGTGCACACCGGTGACTCGATCACCGTGGCTCCTGCGCAAACCCTGACGGACAAGGAATACCAGATCATGCGTAACGCCTCGTTGGCGGTACTGCGTGAGATCGGCGTTGAAACCGGCGGTTCCAACGTTCAGTTCGGTATCTGCCCGGACACCGGCCGCATGGTCGTGATCGAGATGAATCCGCGTGTATCGCGTTCTTCGGCGCTGGCATCAAAAGCTACCGGCTTCCCGATTGCACGCATCGCTGCCAAGCTGGCGATCGGTTACACCTTGGACGAGCTGCAAAACGAAATCACTGGCGGTGCTACGCCGGCGTCCTTCGAGCCGTCGATCGACTACGTCGTCACTAAGCTGCCACGCTTCGCTTTCGAGAAGTTCCCGAAAGCCGACGCCCGCCTGACCACTCAGATGAAGTCGGTCGGTGAAGTCATGGCCATCGGCCGGACCTTCCAGGAGTCCCTGCAGAAAGCCCTGCGCGGCCTGGAAGTGGGCGTTTGCGGCCTGGACGAGAAACTCGACCTGAGCAGCCCGGAAAGCATGAGCATCCTCAAGCGCGAGCTGACGGTGCCGGGCGCCGAGCGTATCTGGTACGTGGCTGATGCCTTCCGCGCGGGCATGACCGTCGAAGACATCTTCGGCATGAACATGATTGATCCGTGGTTCCTGGTGCAGATCGAAGATCTGATCAAGGAAGAAGAGAAGGTCAAGACCCTGGGTCTTTCCTCGATCGACCGCGACCTGATGTTCCGCCTCAAGCGCAAAGGCTTCTCCGACCAGCGTCTGGCCAAGCTGCTGGGCGTGACCGAGAAGAACCTGCGCACCCACCGCCACAAGCTGGATATCTTCCCGGTCTACAAGCGCGTTGACACGTGTGCCGCAGAGTTCGCCACCGACACCGCGTACCTGTATTCCACCTACGAGCAAGAGTGCGAAGCCGCGCCGTCGGGCCGCGACAAGATCATCATCCTCGGCGGTGGTCCAAACCGTATCGGCCAGGGTATCGAGTTCGACTACTGCTGCGTACACGCCGCCCTCGCCCTGCGCGAAGACGGGTACGAGACCATCATGGTCAACTGCAACCCGGAAACTGTTTCCACTGACTACGACACCTCCGACCGCCTGTACTTCGAGCCGGTAACCCTGGAAGACGTGCTGGAAATCTGTCGCGTCGAGAAGCCCAAAGGCGTGATCGTGCAGTACGGTGGGCAAACCCCGCTGAAACTGGCGCGTGCCCTGGAAGCGGCCGGCGTGCCGATCATCGGTACCAGCCCTGACGCCATCGACCGTGCCGAAGACCGTGAGCGCTTCCAGCAAATGGTCGAGCGCCTGAACCTGCGCCAGCCGCCAAACGCTACCGTGCGCAGCGAAGACGAAGCCATCCGTGCAGCCAGCAAAATCGGCTACCCGCTGGTGGTGCGTCCGTCCTACGTGCTGGGCGGCCGGGCGATGGAGATCGTCTACGAAGAAGACGAACTCAAGCGCTACCTGCGTGATGCGGTGAAAGTGTCCAACGACAGCCCGGTGCTGCTGGATCACTTCCTCAACTGCGCCATCGAGATGGACGTGGATGCGGTCTGCGACGGCACCGACGTGGTGATCGGCGCGATCATGCAGCACATCGAGCAGGCGGGTGTTCACTCCGGTGACTCCGCGTGCTCCCTGCCGCCGTACTCGCTGCCGCTGCACATCCAGGACGAGATGCGCGAGCAGGTCAAGAAAATGGCCCTGGAACTGGGTGTGGTCGGCCTGATGAACGTACAGTTGGCGCTGCAAGGCGAAGACATCTACGTCATCGAAGTTAACCCACGTGCTTCGCGTACCGTACCGTTTGTTTCCAAGTGCATCGGCGTGTCCCTGGCGATGATTGCCGCCCGCGTGATGGCCGGTAAGACCTTGAAGGAAATCGGCTTCACCAAGGAAATCATTCCGAACTTCTACAGTGTGAAAGAGGCGGTGTTCCCATTCGCCAAATTCCCTGGCGTGGACCCGATCCTGGGCCCGGAGATGAAGTCCACCGGTGAAGTGATGGGTGTGGGCGATACCTTCGGCGAAGCATTCGCCAAGGCCCAGATGGGCGCCAGCGAAGTGCTGCCGACCGGCGGTACTGCGTTTATCAGCGTGCGTGATGATGACAAGCCGCTGGTTGCAGGTGTGGCCCGTGATCTGATCAACTTGGGCTTTGAAGTCGTGGCCACTGCCGGGACCGCCAAGCTGATTGAAGCGGCTGGCCTGAAAGTGCGTCGCGTGAACAAGGTAACGGAAGGCCGTCCACACGTGGTCGATATGATCAAGAATGACGAAGTCACCCTGATCATCAACACCACTGAAGGTCGTCAGTCGATCGCGGACTCCTACTCCATTCGTCGTAACGCTTTGCAGCACAAGATCTACTGCACCACCACCATTGCTGCTGGCGAAGCCATCTGTGAAGCGCTCAAGTTCGGTCCGGAAAAGACCGTGCGTCGCTTGCAGGATCTACACGCAGGATTGAAGGCATGATCAAATACCCTATGACTGTCCAGGGCGCCAAGGCCCTGGAAGAGGAGCACGCTCACCTGACCAAGGTCGTACGTCCAAAGCTGAGCCAGGACATCGGTACGGCCCGTGAGTTGGGTGACTTGAAGGAAAACGCCGAATACCACGCTGCCCGTGAGCAGCAGGGTATGGTCGAGGCGCGGATCCGTGATATCGAGGGGCGCATGCAGAATGCGGTGATCATCGATGTCACGACCATCCCCAAGACCGGCAAGGTGATTTTCGGCACGACGGTGGAAATCGCCAACGTCGAGACGGATGAAAGCGTGACTTACCACATCGTGGGTGAGGACGAGGCTGACTTCAAGCTCGGCAAGATCTCCGTCGGTTCGCCGCTGGCCCGCGCCTTGATCGCCAAGGAAGAAGGGGATGTGGTGGCCGTCAAGACGCCGGGTGGCGTGATCGAGTACGAGATTGTCGAAGTTCGTCACATCTGAACGGCGGCGCCCGCTTCGCGTGGGCGCCGTGCTTTGGCAGCTGGCCCAGATGCTCTGGGTCGGCGGGCTGTGGCTGTTGCATCTGGGTGTATTGCCGGTGCTGGGCATGATTGGCCTGGCCCCGTTGCTGATCGATGAGATCGGCGGATTATTGAGTGCGCTGCTGGTGGGATTTGCGGCGGCGTGCGTGACGCTCCAGGCATTGGTGCTGGTCAAGGCCGAAGGCTTGGGAAGTTTGCGGCGGGATATGCGTGGGCAACTGCTGTTGATGGCGCTGTATGCGTGCGCAATGTATTGCGTGGTGCGCATGCTGCTGCCGGAAGCGTTGCGCTGGCAGCTGTTCAGCTATCTTGTGCTAGGGTTTTCTGGCTTGGTGCTGGTGGTACAGCCGGCGCCGGGATGGAGTGGCGGGGCGCGCGAAGCACGCCCGTGACCCTTGAATCATTTGAAGCGATGAACGTTCGACAGTTGCTTGTTGGCGCTGAAATTCTTGCGATACAGCAGCGCCATCTTGCCGATGACCTGAACCAGGTCCGCCTTGCCCACCTTGCACAGTTCTGCAATGGCGGCCAGGCGTGCTTCGCGATCAAGGATGTTGACCTTGATCTTGATCAGCTCGTGATCGCCTAATGCGCGTTCAAGTTCGGCTAACACACCTTCAGTCAAACCGTTGTCTGCCACAATCAGAACTGGTTTCAGATGGTGGCCAATGGATTTGTACTGTTTCTTCTGCTCTTGAGTGAGCGGCATAATCTGACCCCTGCGTCTGATCTTGTAAAAAGCGGCGGCCAGTTTACCCGAGCGAGTCCGGGACCGCCCAGTTAATCACGACCCGTTTTATTTTCGAGGTGGCCTGTGGCCCGTTCCAAAACTAGCCTTAAGTGGCTGCAAGAGCATTTCAACGATCCTTACGTCAAAAAGGCGCAGAAGGACGGCTATCGTTCACGGGCCAGTTATAAGCTGCTGGAGATCCAGGACAAGGACAAGTTGATCCGCCCGGGCATGAGCGTTATTGACCTGGGTGCCGCCCCGGGTGGTTGGTCCCAGGTGACCAGTCGTCTGATTGGTGGGCAGGGGCGTCTGATCGCGTCCGACATCCTGGAAATGGACAGTATCCCGGATGTGACCTTTGTTCATGGTGACTTCACCCAGGACGCCGTACTTGCGCAGATCCTTGAGGCGGTAGGAAATTCGCAAGTAGACCTTGTGATTTCCGACATGGCCCCCAATATGAGTGGATTACCGGCCGTTGATATGCCGCGCGCGATGTTCCTCTGTGAATTGGCGCTGGATTTGGCAGGTCGGGTTTTGCGTCCGGGTGGAGATTTCCTTGTGAAGGTCTTCCAGGGCGAAGGTTTTGACGAGTACCACAAGAACATTCGCAAGTTGTTCGACAAGGTGCAGACGCGCAAGCCTGACTCCTCCCGGGACAGATCCAGGGAGCAGTATTTGTTGTGCCGCGGCTTCCGCGGTGTCGAGGGCGCTGCGAGCGAAGAGCGTTTTTGAGAAATTCGAGGTAGGCGATAGGTTTTTTTAAATCGCTTTCGTCACGAAGCTTTACGAATATTGTGTAGTCAAAGTTTCACAAAGGGTTACAGACGGCGCCTGCCAGAGTTGTAGGTAATGTAGTAAGTTAGGCCGGTGAATATCATGCGAAGCGCGCGCCAGTAGCGGAGCTTGCTTCAGAGGGTAGTTAATTGAACGATATGGCAAAGAATCTGATCCTGTGGTTGATCATCGCGGCTGTCCTGGTGACGGTGATGAACAACTTCTCCAGCCCTAACGAGCCGCAGACCCTCAACTATTCCGACTTCATCCAGCAAGTTAAGGATGGCAAGGTCGAGCGCGTGGCGGTTGATGGCTACGTGATCACCGGCAAGCGCACTGATGGCGACAGCTTCAAGACCATTCGTCCGGCGATCCAGGACAACGGTCTGATCGGCGACCTGGTGGACAACAAGGTGGTCGTCGAGGGCAAGCAGCCTGAGCAACAGAGCATCTGGACCCAGCTCCTGGTGGCCAGTTTCCCGATCCTGGTGATTATTGCCGTGTTCATGTTCTTCATGCGCCAGATGCAAGGCGGTGCGGGGGGCAAGGGCGGGCCGATGAGCTTCGGCAAGAGCAAGGCACGCCTGCTTTCCGAAGATCAGGTCAAGACCACCCTGGCTGACGTTGCCGGTTGCGACGAAGCCAAGGAAGAAGTCGGCGAACTGGTCGAGTTCCTGCGTGATCCGGGCAAGTTCCAGCGCCTGGGTGGTCGTATTCCTCGCGGTGTACTGATGGTTGGTCCTCCGGGTACTGGTAAAACCTTGCTGGCCAAGGCGATTGCCGGCGAAGCCAAGGTGCCGTTCTTCACCATTTCCGGTTCCGACTTCGTCGAGATGTTCGTCGGCGTGGGTGCCAGCCGTGTGCGTGACATGTTCGAGCAGGCCAAGAAGCACGCGCCGTGCATCATCTTTATCGACGAAATCGACGCCGTTGGTCGCCATCGTGGTGCTGGCATGGGCGGTGGTCACGACGAGCGTGAGCAGACTCTCAACCAGTTGCTGGTGGAGATGGACGGCTTTGAAATGAACGACGGCATCATCGTGATTGCCGCCACCAACCGTCCTGACGTACTTGACCCGGCGCTGCTGCGTCCGGGTCGTTTCGACCGCCAGGTGGTGGTGGGCTTGCCAGATATTCGTGGCCGTGAGCAGATTCTCAAGGTCCATATGCGCAAAGTGCCAATGGGCGATGACGTGGCTCCAGGCGTGATTGCCCGTGGGACCCCTGGGTTCTCCGGTGCCGACCTGGCCAACCTGGTGAACGAGGCCTCGCTGTTCGCGGCCCGTACCGGTAAGCGTATTGTCGAGATGAAGGAATTCGAGCTGGCCAAGGACAAGATCATGATGGGCGCCGAGCGCAAATCCATGGTTATGTCCGAGAAAGAGAAGCAGAACACCGCTTACCACGAAGCTGGTCATGCCATTGTCGGTCGCGTCGTGCCTGAGCATGACCCGGTCTACAAGGTGTCGATCATTCCGCGTGGCCGGGCGCTGGGTGTCACCATGTTCCTGCCGGAAGAGGATCGCTACAGCCTCTCCAAGCGCGCCCTGATCAGCCAGATCTGCTCGCTGTACGGCGGCCGTATCGCTGAAGAGATGACCCTGGGCTTTGACGGTGTGACCACCGGTGCTTCCAACGACATCATGCGTGCCAGCCAGATTGCCCGGAATATGGTCACCAAGTGGGGGCTGTCGGAAAAGCTCGGGCCGCTGATGTATGCCGAGGAAGAAGGCGAAGTGTTCCTGGGGCGTGGCGGTGGCGGTCAAGGTGCCAGCTTCTCTGGCGAGACGGCCAAGCTGATCGACTCTGAAGTGCGCAGCATCATTGACCAGTGCTACGGCACGGCTAAGCAGATCCTTACCGATAACCGTGACAAGCTCGACGCCATGGCTGACGCCTTGATGAAGTACGAGACCATCGATGCCGAGCAGATCGACGACATCATGGCTGGCCGTACGCCTCGCGAGCCTCGTGATTGGGAAGGCGGTTCGGGTACTTCAGGCACGCCGCCTGTGGTACAGAACGAACGCCCGGAAACCCCAATCGGCGGCCCGGCTGCCGACCTTTAAGGCTTGAAATGACTTCTGTGTTGCCCTCTACCCGGTTGCCTTGCGGCAGCCGGGTTCTTGATTTGGCCCGTACTCACGTTATGGGCATTCTTAATATTACCCCTGACTCCTTTTCTGACGGTGGTCGCTTCAGCCAGCGGGATGCGGCCATGCGCCATGCCCAAGCGATGGTGGCTGCGGGTGCGACCATCATCGATGTCGGTGGCGAATCGACCCGGCCTGGCGCGCGTGCTGTTTCCCCGTTGGAGGAGATGGAGCGTGTTGCACCGATTGTCGAGCGGATCCACCGTGAGCTGGATGTCATCATTTCGGTAGACACCTCGACGCCGGCTGTCATGCGCGAAACAGCGCGGCTTGGGGCCGGGTTGATCAATGACGTGCGCTCACTGCAGCGCGACGGTGCGCTGGATGCTGCCGCGGCCACCGGGTTGCCTGTGTGCCTGATGCATATGCTCGGCGAGCCGGGGACGATGCAGGACGCTCCGCACTACGACAACCTGGTTGAAGACGTGACGGAATTTCTTGCAGGGCGCATGGCCCAATGCGCCGCGGCGGGAATCGCGCCTGAGCGGATCATCCTGGATCCGGGGTTTGGTTTTGCCAAGACCCTGCAGCACAACCTGAGCCTGTTCAAACATATGGAATCGCTGCATGCCCTTGGTCGCCCCCTGTTGGTTGGGGTGTCGCGCAAGAGCATGATAGGCATGGCCCTGAATCGTCCCGTGGGTGAGCGCCTGCATGGCGGCCTGGCCCTGGCGGCGCTGGCCGTTGCCAAGGGCGCGCGCATTCTGCGGGTGCATGATGTGGCCGAGACGGTTGACGTCGTACGGATGATCGAAGCGGTAGAATCAGCCGAATAAGAATGATGGAGCACTTATGACTAAAAAATATTTTGGCACCGACGGTATTCGTGGTCGGGTCGGCGAGTTCCCGATCACTCCGGATTTTATGCTCAAGCTGGGCTGGGCGGCCGGCATGGCCTTCCGCAGTATGGGTGCATGCCGCATCCTGGTCGGCAAGGACACGCGGATTTCAGGCTATATGTTCGAGTCTGCGCTGGAGGCGGGCCTTTCCGCTGCCGGGGCGGATGTGATGTTGCTGGGGCCGATGCCGACGCCGGCGATCGCTTACCTGACGCGTACCTTTCACGCTGAAGCCGGTATTGTGATCAGCGCTTCGCACAATCCCCATGATGACAATGGCATCAAGTTCTTCTCGGGCCAGGGCACCAAGCTGCCGGACGCGATCGAACACATGATCGAAGAGCTGCTGGATGCGCCGATGACGGTCGTCGAGTCGAGCAAGCTGGGCAAGGTTTCGCGGATCAACGACGCTTCGGGGCGTTATATCGAGTTTTGCAAAAGCAGCGTGCCTACCAGCACCAATTTTGCCGGGCTCAAGGTGGTCATCGACTGTGCCCACGGCGCGACCTACAAGGTTGCCCCCAGCGTGTTCAAGGAACTGGGCGCCGAGGTGACCGTGCTGTCGGCCCAGCCCAATGGCCTGAACATCAACGATAACTGCGGTTCGACCCATATGGGGCAATTGCAGGCAGCGGTATTGGCCGAGCACGCGGACCTGGGTATTGCCTTCGATGGCGACGGTGACCGGGTGCTGATGGTCGATCATACCGGCGCCATCGTCGACGGTGACGACCTGTTGTTCATCATTGCCCGCGACCTGCATGAGCGCAACAAACTGCAAGGCGGTGTCGTCGGCACCCTGATGAGCAACCTGGGGCTGGAGCTGGCCCTGGCCGACCTGGGCATTCCGTTCGTGCGCGCCAATGTGGGCGACCGCTACGTGATTGCCGAGCTGCTGGAGCGTAACTGGCAGATAGGCGGTGAGAATTCGGGGCATGTCGTGTGCTTCCAGCATACGACTACCGGTGATGCGATCATCGCGGCGCTGCAGGTGCTGTTGGCCCTGCGCCGCCGTGAAGAAAGCCTGGCCCAGGCACGCCAGGCACTGCGCAAGTGCCCGCAGGTGTTGCTCAATGTACGTTTCTCGGGGGGTGAAAACCCTATCGAGCACCCGGCGATCAAGGAAGCCTGTGAGCGCGTGACCGTCGCCATGGCGGGGCGTGGCCGGGTCTTGCTGCGCAAGTCGGGAACCGAGCCTTTGGTGCGCGTGATGGTCGAAGGCGACGACGAAACACAGGTTCGCGGCTATGCCGAAGAGCTGGCAAAACTGGTAACTGAAGTTTGCGCCTGAATTCGGCTTGCCAGTGATGATGTGGTTGGGTAACATCTGCGCCCACTTTGACCGACGAGGTACAGCATGCGTCGCACTATGGTAGCTGGTAACTGGAAGATGCACGGTACCCGCGCCAGTGTCGCTGAGCTGATCAATGGCCTTCGTCACTTGGCCTTGCCGAGCGGTGTTGATGTTGCGGTGTTCCCGCCTTGCTTGCATATCAACCAAGTGGTTGAAGGCTTGAAAGGCAAGTCGATTCAGGTCGGCGCGCAGAACTCCGCAGTGGAGCCAATGCAAGGTGCGTTGACCGGTGAGATTTCGCCGAGTCAGTTGGTCGATGCGGGTTGTTCCTATGTGCTTGTCGGGCACTCCGAGCGCCGTCAGATGATGGGCGAGCGTGATGGGACACTCAATCGTAAGTTCGCAGCGGCACAGGCTTGTGGCTTGATTCCGGTGTTGTGTATAGGGGAGACCCTGGAGCAGCGGGAATCGGGCAAGACTCTTGAAGTTGTCTCGCGTCAGCTAGGCAGTATCATTGAAGAGTTGGGTGTTGGTGCGTTTGCAAGGGCAGTCATTGCTTACGAGCCGGTCTGGGCCATTGGCACCGGGCTGACTGCTACACCGCAACAGGCGCAGGATGTGCACGCAGCCATCCGCGCGCAGTTGGCGGCAGAGAATTCTGAAGTCGCACAAGGTGTGCGTCTTCTATACGGCGGCAGCGTGAAGGCGGCCAATGCGGTCGAACTGTTCGGCATGCCGGATATCGATGGGGGGCTCATTGGTGGAGCTTCCCTGAATGCAGATGAGTTCGGTGCGATCTGTCGCGCCGCGGGAAACTGAAAAAATGCTGGAAACAGTCGTAGTCGTTTTTCATCTGTTGGCTGCTCTGAGCGTCGTCGCTCTGGTTTTGCTGCAACAGGGTAAAGGTGCGGATGCTGGTGCGTCTTTCGGTGCAGGTGCTTCAAATACTGTGTTCGGAAGCCAAGGTTCCTCTACCTTTCTTAGTAAGTTTACTGCTATACTTGCCGCCGGTTTCTTCATAACCAGCTTGGGGTTAGGTTACTTTGCTAAAGAGAAAGCTCATGTGCTTACTCAAGTAGGTCTCCCAAATCCAGCAGTGTTGGAAGTGCCAAAAGCAAAACCGGCTTCTGATGATGTCCCGGTGCTTCAAGAGCAAAAGTCGGCTACTCCAGCGACTGACGTGCCTCCAGCTCAAGAGCAGAAGTAAGAAGGGTTGTAAACGCTGTATTGCCGAGGTGGTGGAATTGGTAGACACGCAACCTTGAGGTGGTTGTGCCCATAGGGTGTAGGGGTTCGAGTCCCCTTCTCGGTACCAATTATCAGGAGAGCCCGCTGTTGCGGGCTTTCTTGTAGGTGGAAGGTTACATTGACCCTGTAAGGGATCGGTCGTATACTTCCGCCCCAGCTTTGTCGCGGGGTGGAGCAGTCTGGTAGCTCGTCGGGCTCATAACCCGAAGGTCGTCGGTTCAAATCCGGCCCCCGCAACCAGTTTTAGCGGAGCCCCTTTTAAGGGGCTTTTTGTTAGCTGGACACTTTCAACGCCGCTGTTCGACGGCGTTTCAAGGATGGGCGTTTCGCCCATTTTTTTATTTTGCACAGCATGCACATACATGCACGAGGGGGTTCAGGTGTCGAGCAAGCTAGAAGAGTTGCAGGCCTTGCTGGCCCCGGTGGTCGTGGCCCTAGGCTATGAATGCTGGGGTATTGAGTTTTCGGCTCAAGGTCGCCACTCAATGTTGCGCGTTTATATCGATAAAGAGGGCGGTGTGCTGGTGGACGATTGTGCCATCGTCAGCCGTCAGATCAGCGGTGTGCTGGATGTTGAAGATCCAATTGCCGTTGAATACACCCTCGAAGTTTCCTCGCCAGGCATGGAACGCCCACTGTTCACTATTGAGCAGTTTGCTAAATATGTCGGTGAACAAGTGAAGATCAAGCTGCGATCTCCCTTTGAAGGGCGACGCAACTTTCAGGGCCTTCTGCGCGGTGTAGAAGAACAGGATGTAGTGGTGCAGGTAGACGACCACGAGTTCCTGTTGCCGATCGATATGATCGACAAGGCCAACATTATTCCCAGTTTTGACTGAGACGTGCCAGAAACTGCGGATCCCGCGGATCCAATGGCTTGCGAAAGGCGAGGCGTACGATGAGCAAAGAAGTACTGCTGGTTGTTGAGTCGGTATCCAATGAAAAGGGCGTACCGGCTAACGTGATTTTTGAAGCGCTGGAGCTGGCCCTGGCCACTGCTACCAAAAAGCGTTTTGAAGACGAAGTTGATCTGCGTGTGGAAATCAACCGCCACACCGGAGCCTATGAGACTTTCCGTCGCTGGACGGTCGTCGAAGAAGCCGATCTTGATGATCCGGCCATCGAAACCTGGCCAAGCAAGGTTGCGCAAACGCATCCGGGCGCCCAGGTGGGTGACGTCGTCGAGGAAAAGATCGAGTCCATCGAGTTCGGCCGCATCGCTGCACAGACTGCCAAGCAAGTCATCGTGCAAAAGGTCCGCGAAGCCGAGCGCGCTCAAGTCGTTGACGCCTACCGCGAGCGCCTGGGGGAAATCATCTCCGGCACCGTGAAGAAAGTGACCCGCGACAACGTGATCGTCGACCTGGGTAACAACGCTGAAGCGTTGCTGGCCCGTGAAGACATCATTTCCCGCGAAACCTTCCGTGTTGGCGTGCGTTTGCGTGCGCTGCTCAAGGAAATCCGCACTGAGAACCGTGGCCCTCAACTGATCCTGTCGCGTACCGCGCCGGAAATGTTGATCGAGCTGTTCCGTATTGAAGTGCCGGAAATTGCCGAAGGCCTGATCGAAGTCATGGCCGCGTCCCGCGACCCGGGTTCGCGCGCCAAGATCGCGGTCCGCTCCAAGGACAAGCGCATCGACCCGCAAGGTGCTTGCATTGGCATGCGCGGTTCGCGCGTCCAGGCAGTGTCGGGCGAATTGGGCGGTGAGCGTGTGGATATCGTGCTGTGGGACGATAACCCGGCGCAGTTCGTGATCAACGCCATGTCCCCGGCCGAAGTCGCGGCAATTATTGTTGACGAAGATGCCCATGCAATGGACATCGCCGTTGGCGCAGACAATCTGGCCCAGGCCATCGGTCGCGGTGGTCAGAACGTGCGTCTGGCCAGCCAGTTGACTGGTTGGACCCTGAACGTCATGACCGAATCGGACATCCAGGCTAAGCAGCAAGCAGAAACCGGCGACATCCTGCGCAACTTCATCGACGAGCTGGAAGTCGACGAAGACCTGGCACAGGTGCTGGTAGATGAAGGCTTTACCAGCCTGGAAGAGATTGCCTACGTACCGGTGGAGGAAATGCTCAACATCGACGGCTTTGACGAAGACACCGTCAACGAGCTTCGCGCTCGGGCCAAGGATCGCTTGTTGACTAAAGCCATCGCTACTGAGGAAAAGCTGGCAGACGCCCATCCGGCCGAAGACCTGCTCTCGCTTGAGGGTATGGACAAGGATTTGGCGATGGAACTGGCGGTGCGCGGCGTAATTACCCGCGAAGACCTGGCCGAGCAGTCTATTGACGACCTGCTCGACATCGACGGCATTGACGATGATCGTGCCGGCAAGTTGATCATGGCCGCCCGAGCCCATTGGTTCGAGTAATTAGGCGCGGCCTGAGGAGAGAAGTGCATGACGCAAGTCACGGTGAAACAACTGGCCGATGAGGTCAAAACACCGGTAGAGCGCCTGTTGCAGCAGATGCGTGAGGCAGGTCTGCCGCACACCGCCGCCGAGGAACATGTGAGCGACAGTGAGAAGCAATCGTTGCTGACTCACTTGAAAAGCAGCCACAAGGCGAAAGTGGAAGAACCGCGCAAGATTACATTGCAGCGCAAAACAACCAGCACCCTGCGGGTGGCTGGTAGCAAGAGCATCAGCGTTGAAGTGCGTAAGAAGAAAGTCTTCGTACAGCGCAGCCCGGAAGAAATCGAAGCCGAGCGCAAACGCGAGATGGACGAACGTCGCGCAGTAGAAAATGCTGCACGTCAGAAGGCTGAAGAAGAAGCCAAGCGTCGCGCCGAAGAAGAAGCGCGTCGCCAGCCTGCTGCTGCGCAACCTGCTGGTACTGACGCAGTCGCTGCGCCTAGCGCGCCTGTAGAAGCTGTGCGTGAGGCCGCTCCGGTTGCCGCTGCACCAGCGCCTGCTGCTGACGCTCGCAAGCGCGACGAACCTCGTCGTCCGGACAAACCACGTGCCGACGATAACAATCGTCGTAGCGGCGGTGGCGATGGCGAGCGTAAAAACGCTCCACATCGTGCTTCGGTCAAAGAGAAAGCGCCTGCTCCGCGCGTTGCCCCACGTACTACCGACGAAGAAAGCGATGGCTTCCGTCGTGGTGGTCGCGGCAAGGCCAAGCTGAAGAAACGCAACGCCCACGGTTTCCAGAGCCCAACCGGCCCTGTCGTGCGTGAAGTGAAGATCGGCGAGACCATCACTGTTGGCGATCTCGCCCAGCAGATGTCGGTCAAGGCTGCTGAAATCATCAAGTTCATGTTCAAGCTGGGTACCCCGGCCACCATCAACCAGGTACTGGACCAGGAAACTGCCCAACTGGTTGCTGAAGAGCTGGGCCACAAAGTGACCCTGGTCAGCGACACCGCCCTGGAAGATTCCCTGGCCGAGTCCCTGAAGTTTGAAGGTGAAGCAGTTTCCCGTGCTCCAGTCGTGACCGTCATGGGCCACGTTGACCACGGCAAGACTTCCCTGCTCGACTACATCCGTCGTGCCAAGGTTGCCGCGGGCGAAGCCGGCGGCATTACCCAGCACATCGGTGCCTACCACGTTGAAACCGACCGTGGCATGGTGACGTTCCTCGACACCCCTGGTCACGCCGCGTTTACCGCCATGCGTGCCCGTGGTGCCAAGGCGACTGACATCGTGATCCTGGTGGTTGCAGCGGACGACGGCGTGATGCCGCAGACCATCGAAGCCGTTCAGCATGCCAAGGCTGCTGGCGTGCCGCTGGTGGTTGCCGTGAACAAAATCGACAAGCCGGGCGCCGATCTCGATCGCATCCGTAGCGAACTGTCGGTTCACGGTGTGACTTCCGAAGAGTGGGGTGGCGACACTCCATTCGTACCGGTCTCGGCGAAGATGGGTACCGGCGTTGACGAACTGCTTGAAGCCGTCCTGTTGCAAGCCGAAGTCCTGGAACTGACCGCTACGCCATCGGCTCCTGGCCGTGGTGTGGTCGTTGAATCCCGCCTCGACAAGGGCCGTGGCCCGGTTGCGACCGTGCTGGTTCAAGACGGTACCCTGCGCCAAGGCGACATGGTGCTGGTCGGTTCCAACTACGGCCGTGTACGTGCCATGCTCGACGAGAACGGCAAGTCCATCAAGGAAGCAGGTCCTGCTATCCCGGTCGAGATTCTCGGCCTGGACGGTACCCCGGACGCTGGCGACGAGATGAGCGTGGTTGCCGACGAGAAGAAAGCCCGTGAAGTGGCTCTGTTCCGTCAAGGCAAGTTCCGTGAAGTCAAGCTGGCCCGTGCTCACGCCGGCAAGCTGGAAAACATCTTCGAGAACATGGGCCAGGAAGAGAAGAAGACGCTTAACATCGTCCTCAAATCTGACGTGCGTGGCTCCCTCGAGGCGTTGAACGGCGCCTTGAATGGCCTGGGTAACGACGAAGTGCAAGTGCGTGTTGTCGGTGGCGGTGTCGGTGGTATCACCGAATCCGACGCCAACCTGGCACTGGCTTCCAACGCTGTACTGTTCGGCTTCAACGTGCGTGCCGATGCTGGCGCACGGAAGATCGTCGAGCAGGAAGGCCTGGACATGCGTTACTACAACGTCATCTACGACATCATCGAAGACGTCAAGAAAGCCCTTACCGGCATGCTTGGCAGTGACGTGCGGGAAAATATCCTGGGTGTTGCCGAAGTACGTGACGTGTTCCGTTCGCCGAAGTTTGGCGCGATCGCCGGTTGCATGGTTATCGAAGGGACTGTGCACCGTAACCGTCCAATCCGTGTACTGCGTGAAGACATCGTTATCTTTGAAGGCGAGCTGGAATCCCTGCGCCGCTTCAAGGATGACGCTTCCGAAGTACGTGCCGGCATGGAATGCGGTATTGGCGTCAAGAGCTACAACGACGTCAAGCCTGGCGACAAGATCGAAGTCTACGAGAAGGTCCAGGTTGCTCGCAGCCTCTAACTCGCGCACTTCAGGAGCCACGCCGCGTGTGGGCATGCAAATGCCCCGCGCAGTGTCCGGACTCTAAACGCAACGCCCGGTCTGGCTTTTGTCAGGCCGGGCGTTTGCCGCTTTCAGACCCACGGGTTTCACCGTGAGGCAGTAACAGGTAACAAGACATGGCAAAAGAATACAGCCGTACCCAACGTATCGGCGATCAGATGCAGCGCGAGCTGGCCCAACTGATCCGTCGCGAAGTCAAAGACCCGCGTGTTGGCCTGGTCACCATCACCGCCGTTGAAGTGAGCCGTGACGTTGGTCACGCCAAGATCTTCATCACCGTGATGGGCCAGGACAACAGCGAAGAGATCGCGCAAAGCATCAAGGTGCTCAACTCTGCCGCAGGTTTCCTGCGCATGCAGTTGGCCCGTGAGATGAAGCTGCGTAGCGTGCCCCAGTTGCACTTCCACTACGACGAGAGCGTCGTGCGTGGTGCGCATCTGTCGGCCCTGATCGAGCGCGCTGTGGCTGAAGACAATCAGCATCCGTCCACACCTGAAGACGCCAAGGAGTAAGCGGTGGCTCAGGTCAAACGTATCCGCCGTAATGTCAGCGGTATCATCCTGCTCGACAAACCCATTGGCTTTACCTCCAATGCCGCGTTGCAGAAGGTCCGCTGGCTGCTCAATGCCGAGAAGGCCGGGCATACCGGCAGCCTTGATCCCCTGGCCACTGGCGTATTGCCATTGTGCTTTGGCGAGGCTACCAAGTTCTCGCAATACCTGCTCGATTCGGACAAGGGTTACGAAACCCTGATGCAACTGGGCAAGACCACCACCACGGCGGATGCCGAAGGTGATGTTCTGCAGGTTCGCGAGGTGACCGTTGGTCGTGCAGATATTGAGGCTGCCTTACCCGCTTTTCGTGGGCAAATCAGTCAGATACCGCCGATGTACTCGGCTCTCAAGCGTGATGGCCAGCCTCTTTACAAGCTGGCACGTGCGGGCGAAGTAGTGGAGCGCGAACCGCGTTCTGTTACTATTGCGCGCTTGGAATTGCTTGCCTGTGAAGGCGACACTGCCCGCTTGGCCGTGGACTGCAGCAAAGGCACCTATATCCGTACCCTGGTGGAAGATATCGGTGAGCAACTCGGTTGCGGCGCGTACGTTGCAGAGCTGCGACGCACCCAGGCCGGCCCTTTCACCCTGGCCCAGACGGTCACGCTGGAAGAGCTGGAAGCCGTGCATGCCGAAGGCGGCAACGAAGCAGTTGATCGCTTCCTGATGCCATCGGACAGCGGTTTGCTGGATTGGCCATTGCTGCACTTCTCGGAGCACAGCGCGTTCTACTGGCTCAACGGCCAGCCGGTGCGCGCACCGGATGCCCCGAAGTTCGGCATGGTGCGGGTACAAGATCATAACGGTCGCTTTATCGGTATCGGTGAAGTGAGCGAAGACGGGCGCATCGCGCCGCGTCGGCTGATTCGGTCAGAATGACTGAACGAGTGTGGCTGTTAACAGGCACGGTCAACACTCATTTTTAGATACAGGGATTTGTCCCTGGCCTGTTGAAACTGCCCTTTGGGTGGTTTCCTGAAAAAAGGATTGCCTCATGGCTCTCGACGTTCAAGAAAAAGCACAAATCGTAGCTGACTATCAGCAAGCTGTTGGTGACACTGGTTCGCCAGAAGTGCAAGTTGCACTGCTGACCCACAACATCAACAAGCTGCAGGGTCACTTCAAGGCCAACGGTAAAGACCACCACTCCCGTCGTGGTCTGATCCGCATGGTAAACCAGCGTCGTAAGCTGCTGGACTACCTGAAAGGCAAGGATCTGGGTCGTTATCAGACTCTGATCGGTCGCCTGGGTCTGCGTCGCTAATCAGCGATTGCGCTAGAGGTTGGTTGTTTGCCGTGTGTCAGTGGGATTCCCGCTGGCCCATGGCAGGCTCCCAGCCTCAAGTTTTATCTGGATCCACGTTTTACCCTGGACAAGGGTTGGGCCGACTCCCGACATTGCCCAAGAATTTCGCAAGAAGACAAGTTCCCCAAGAGCCACAAAGAAGGTAGGACACCGTGAACCCGGTAATCAAAAAATTCCAGTTCGGTCAGTCGACCGTTACCCTCGAGACAGGCCGTATCGCCCGTCAAGCCTCCGGCGCAGTGCTGGTCACCGTTGACGACGACGTTACCGTATTGGTGACCGTTGTAGGCGCCAAGACCGCTGACCCAAGCAAAGGCTTCTTCCCTCTTTCCGTTCACTACCAGGAAAAGACTTACGCTGCCGGTAAGATCCCTGGTGGTTTCTTCAAGCGTGAAGGCCGTCCTTCCGAGAAAGAAACCCTGACTTCCCGACTGATCGACCGTCCGATCCGTCCGCTGTTCCCAGAAGGCTTCATGAACGAAGTGCAGGTTGTCTGCACCGTCGTTTCCACCAGCAAGAAGACCGATCCGGACATCGCTGCGATGATCGGCACCTCGGCTGCCCTGGCTATCTCCGGTATTCCTTTCGATGGCCCGATCGGCGCTGCCCGTGTTGCGTTCCACGAAAGCACCGGCTACCTGCTGAACCCGACTTACGAACAACAGAAAGTTTCGAGCCTGGACATGGTCGTTGCCGGTACTTCGGAAGCCGTGTTGATGGTTGAATCGGAAGCCAAAGAGCTGACCGAAGACCAGATGCTGGGCGCGGTACTGTTTGCTCACGACGAGTTCCAGGTGGTGATCAACGCGGTTAAAGAACTGGCTGCCGAAGCTGCCAAGCCAACCTGGACCTGGGCGCCTGCGCCTGAAGCCACCGAACTGCTGGGTGCTATCCGCTCCGAGTTCGGCGCACAAATCTCCGACGCCTACACCATCACCATCAAGGCCGACCGTTACGCTCGCCTGGGTGAGCTGAAGGACCAGGTTGTGGCCAAGCTGTCCGGTGAAGAAGGCCAGCCTTCTTCCAGCGAAGTCAAAGCAGCATTCGGCGAAATCGAATACCGCACCGTTCGCGAAAACATCGTAAACGGCAAGCCACGTATCGACGGTCGCGACACTCGCACCGTACGTCCGCTGAACATCGAAGTCGGCGTTCTGCCAAAAACCCACGGTTCGGCCCTGTTCACCCGTGGCGAAACCCAGGCCCTGGTTGTTGCAACACTGGGTACCGCCCGTGACGCACAGCTGCTGGACACCCTGGAAGGCGAGAAAAAAGACCCGTTCATGCTGCACTACAACTTCCCTCCGTTCTCGGTAGGCGAGTGTGGTCGCATGGGTGGCGCTGGTCGTCGCGAAATCGGTCACGGCCGTCTGGCCCGCCGTTCGATTTCGGCCATGCTGCCTGCTGCTGACGTGTTCCCGTACACCATTCGTGTGGTGTCGGAAATCACCGAGTCCAACGGTTCCAGCTCCATGGCTTCCGTGTGTGGTGCTTCCCTGGCACTGATGGACGCCGGCGTGCCGATGAAGGCACCGGTTGCCGGTATCGCCATGGGCCTGGTTAAAGAAGGCGAGAAGTTCGCCGTCCTGACCGACATCCTGGGCGACGAAGACCACCTGGGCGACATGGACTTCAAGGTAGCCGGTACCGCCAAGGGTGTGACCGCGCTGCAGATGGACATCAAGATCAAGGGCATCACCGAAGAGATCATGGAAATCGCTCTGGGCCAAGCCCTGGAAGCGCGCCTGAACATCCTCGGCCAGATGAACCAGATCATTGGTCAGTCCCGCACCGAGCTGTCGGAAAATGCTCCGACCATGATCGCGATGAAAATCGACACCGACAAAATCCGTGATGTTATCGGTAAAGGCGGCGCGACCATCCGTGCGATCTGCGAAGAAACCAAGGCTTCGATCGATATCGAAGACGACGGTTCGATCAAGATCTTCGGCGAGACCAAGGAAGCGGCTGAAGCGGCACGTCAGCGCGTCCTGGGTATCACCGCTGAAGCCGAGATCGGCAAGATCTACGTGGGTAAGGTTGAGCGCATCGTCGACTTCGGCGCATTCGTCAACATCCTGCCGGGCAAGGACGGTCTGGTTCACATCTCCATGCTGAGCGATGCTCGCGTAGAGAAAGTGACCGACATCCTGAAAGAAGGCCAGGAAGTGGAAGTGCTGGTACTGGACGTGGACAACCGCGGCCGTATCAAGCTGTCCATCAAGGACGTAGCAGCAGCCAAGGCCTCGGGCGTTTAATTACCCCCAGGCTTCACGCTGAAAAAGGACTCTTCGGAGTCCTTTTTTATGGCTTTGGGAAAGTGACGGTAAATCAGCTGTTTAGCCCAGTGCAAAAGCCGCAACTTGCATGCAGGCACGACGGGCTTCATGCAAGTTGCACGATTCCGAAAATTGAGTATTTTTATAACTTGTTGTTTTTTAAGGATTTTGTTAGTTGGTAAAAGTTGGCACAGCGCCTGCAACAGTACTGGTAACCCTGCAGCATTAACGTTGAAACGCTGCAGACCTTTGAAAAAACAGGAGTTACTCGTATGAAGAAGTTCGCTATCGCTGCTGCAACTGCCACCGCTCTGACCCTGACCATGGCTAACGTTGCGTTTGCCCAAACTTCCCAGGCGCCAATGGTTGTAGCCGCCGGTGAAGTGACCAAGGCCAAAGAAGCGACCTCCGATACCTGGATCACCACTAAAGTCAAAGCTGACCTGGTCACCGAGAAAGGCATTCCTGGCACCGACATCAAAGTCGAAACCAACAAAGGCGTGGTTTCCCTGTCTTCCACTGTGGCTGTCACTGATGCACAGAAGGAAATGGCAGTGGCCATCACCAAGAAAATCAAAGGCGTTAAAGCTGTATCGGCCGACGGCCTGAAAGCAGAGTAACGCGCAACGAATCGACTGGACTTAACCAAGGCGGCCACGGGCGAGGCAGATATCCGCTCAATGCACCTTATAGGTTCATGCGACCGACCACAGGGATGTGGTCACTACGGGCCCCGGCACTTGTGTCGGGGCCCGTTTTATTTGTGACGTGGAATGCATTTTGGCAGGGTGGCATATCCAGTGTGTGCGGGCTTGCCAGCAGGTCTTGTGCTGCTCCCACTGGCCTCATCACGGGCAAGCCCGGCTCCCACATTGATCGAGCTTATTCAGGATGAGCGCGGTCAACTGTGGGAGCTGGCTTGCCTGCGATGGCGATCACTCAGGCAATAAAAATTTAAAGCTTGCCGAACGTGCCAGCAGGTCTTGTGCTGCTCCCACTGGCCTCATCGCGGGCAAGCCCGGCTCCCACATTGATCGAGTTTATTCAGGATGAGCGCGGTCAACTGTGGGAGCTGGCTTGCCTGCGATGGCGATCACTCAGGCAATAAAAATTTAAAGCTTGCCGAACGTGCCAGCAGGTCTTGTGCTGCTCCCACTGGCCTCATCGCGGGCAAGCCCGGCTCCCACATTGATCGAGTTTATTCAGGATGAGCGCGGTCAACTGTGGGAGCTGGCTTGCCTGCGATGGCGATCACTCAGGCAATAAAAATTTAGAGCTTGCCGAACGTGCCAGCAGGTCTTGTGCTGCTCCCACTGGCCTCATCGCGGGCAAGCCCGGCTCCCACATTGATCGAGTTTATTCAGGATGAGCGCGGTCAACTGTGGGAGCTGGCTTGCCTGCGATGGCGATCACTCAGGCAATAAAAATTTAGAGCTTGCCGAACGTGCCAGCAGGTCTTGTGCTGCTCCCACTGGCCTCATCGCGGGCAAGCCCGGCTCCCACATTGATCGAGTTTATTCAGGATGAGCGCGGTCAACTGTGGGAGCTGGCTTGCCTGCGATGGCGATCACTCAGGCAATAAAAATTTAGAGCTTGCCGAACG
>NZ_LKBY01000105.1:0-70297 GCF_002699915.1 Pseudomonas sp. ICMP 8385
CTCGTCGAATTGATTGTTTTTTGATCATTTGGCGAGTTTAAAAGTTGCGCTAGGTGGTATGCCGGGGAAATACATGGCTACTTCAGACCATCCCTAAAGGCAGTAAAGAAAAAATCACAATCATTCAAAAAACCCAACATCCCATCGGCACCAGCTTAGTGAGAGGAGCCTTGGCAACTACACCTGGAACTAAAATCTACCTTGTACTGTTGAAAGATAAAAAAATGCCCACCGGCTATAAAATACTTACGGGATACCCGAGCCCATGACTAAAAAGCATCTTGAATTACAGCAATTTTTTGCGGGCTACTTCAATCAAGACTGGCCTGACGATCACGCTAGTGCAGACGACGTGATTTCAAACTTTATATCTGATTCATCCGAAAAAACCCTTATGCAAGTAAATATAGAGTTGCGTGAGCTTTTACTCTCAGACAGAACAGAGCAGGAGTTACAAAATTATTTATTTTTTGAAATAGGCTGCAACTATTACTATCCATACGAATGGAAAAGTGGCAAAGACTGGTTAGAACACGTCAGTTCAATCATTATGAAAAACTCAAAGGGAAACCCATAAAAATTAACCCGATAAACGGGACGGCTCGATTTGATCGCACGTCAACGCTGCAATAGCCCCCCCCATCCTCCGGGCATGCACAACACCCCACCCAACGCATGCCTAGCCCCCTCCCCTCATTTGCCCCTCCCCCCCCTATNTAGTGTCGCGCCCGTTTACCGTCAACCGGAATAGCCGCCATGGCCCGCAAAAAAGTTGCACTCGATTTCGAACAATCCCTCGCCGATCTGCAAACCCTGGTCGAGCGTCTGGAGAACGGCGAGTTGTCGCTGGAAGACTCGTTGACGGCGTTCGAGCAAGGTATTGGCCTGACCCGCGATTGCCAGAGCGCCCTGGCGCAGGCGGAGCAGAAGGTCCAGGTGTTGCTGGAGCGGGATGGGGAGTTGGCCGAAGAACCTTTTGACGCGGAACAAGCGCAATGATCGACGTTTATCAGGCCAGCAGCCAGGCCCGGGTCAATGCTGCGCTCGAACCGCTGTTCGTGGCGCCAAGCCCGGAGCTGGCCAGGCTGTATGACGCCATGCGCTACAGCGTGATGAACGGCGGCAAGCGCGTGCGGCCCTTGCTCGCCTATGCGGCCTGTGAGGCGCTGGGGGTGGACGCCGCGCAAGCCAATGGCGCGGCATGTGCGGTGGAGTTGATTCATGCCTACTCGCTGGTACACGACGATTTGCCGGCGATGGACGATGACGATCTGCGTCGCGGCCAACCCACTACCCATAAGGCCTTTGACGAGGCGTGTGCGATCCTCGCCGGTGACGGCCTGCAAAGCCTGGCGTTCAGTGCCTTGCTTGATCCGCGCCTGAGCGGCGTGAATGCCGAGATCCGCCTGCGCATGGTCACCGCGTTGGCCAGCGCTGCGGGCCCGGCCGGTATGGTCGGGGGGCAGGCGATTGACCTCGGCTCGGTGGGCCTCAAGCTGGACCAGCAAGCCCTGGAATATATGCACCGGCACAAGACCGGGGCGTTGATCGAGGCGGCCGTGCACCTCGGCGCCCTGGCCAGTGGCCGCGCCGAAGCCGTGCAGTTGGCGGCCTTGCAGACCTATGCCCGGGCCATCGGCCTGGCGTTCCAGGTGCAGGACGATATTCTCGACGTGGAAAGCGATACCGCGACCCTCGGCAAGCGCCAGGGCGCCGATATTGCCCGTGACAAGCCGACCTATCCGTCGCTGTTGGGGCTGGAAGCCGCCAAGGCCTATGCCCTGGAGCTGCGCGACCAGGCCCTGGCAGCCCTGCGACCATTCGACGCGGCAGCCGCGCCGCTGCGCGACCTGGCGCGGTATATCGTCGAACGTCGTCACTGATTACGACCGCATATCAGCCAAGTTCGGTGCTCTGCGTGGGCAGTTTGCGATGCTTGAGGTAAACTGCCGCCTCTTCTATACCTATAACGATTCGCCTGATGCCCACGACGTTTCAAGAGATTCCCCGCAAGCGCCCGACCACGCCTCTGCTGGACCGTGCCAACACGCCGGCCGGCTTGCGCCGCCTGGGTGAAGCCGAGCTGGAAACCCTGGCCGATGAGTTGCGCCTGGAATTGCTCTACACGGTCGGTCAGACCGGTGGGCATTTTGGTGCAGGCCTGGGCGTCATCGAGCTGACCATCGCGTTGCATTACGTGTTCGACACCCCGGACGACCGGCTGGTGTGGGACGTGGGTCACCAGGCGTATCCGCACAAGATCCTCACCGGACGCCGCGAACGCATGGCCACTTTGCGCCAGAAGGACGGCATCGCCGCCTTCCCACGCCGCGCCGAGAGCGAATACGACACCTTTGGCGTCGGCCATTCCAGCACCTCGATCAGTGCAGCCCTGGGCATGGCGATTGCCGCCCGTCTGCAAAACAGTGATCGCAAGGCGATTGCCGTGATCGGTGATGGCGCGCTGACAGCCGGCATGGCGTTTGAAGCGTTGAACCATGCGCCGGAAGTGGACGCCAATATGCTGGTGATCCTTAACGACAACGACATGTCGATCTCGCGCAATGTCGGTGGCTTGTCCAATTACCTGGCGAAGATTCTGTCCAGCCGCACCTACGCCAGCATGCGTGAGGGCAGCAAGAAGGTACTGTCACGCCTGCCCGGCGCGTGGGAAATTGCCCGCCGCACCGAAGAATATGCCAAGGGCATGCTGGTCCCCGGCACCCTGTTTGAAGAGCTGGGCTGGAATTATATCGGCCCGATCGATGGCCACGACCTGCCGACCCTGATCGCCACCCTGCGCAATATGCGCGACCTCAAGGGCCCGCAGTTCCTGCACGTCGTCACCAAAAAAGGCAAAGGCTTCGCCCCGGCGGAAGTCGACCCGATTGGCTACCACGCCATCACCAAGCTCGAGCCACTGGATGCGCCCGTGGCGGCGCCGAAAAAGGCCAGCGGGCCGAAGTACTCCGGTGTGTTTGGCGAGTGGCTGTGCGACATGGCCGCCGCCGACCCGCGCCTGGTGGGCATTACCCCGGCGATGAAGGAAGGCTCCGACCTGGTGGCGTTCAGCGAACGTTTCCCGCTGCGCTACTTCGACGTGGCGATTGCCGAGCAACATGCGGTGACCTTTGCCGCCGGCATGGCCTGCGAAGGCGCCAAGCCGGTAGTGGCGATCTACTCCACGTTCCTGCAGCGCGGTTATGACCAGTTGGTTCACGATGTGGCGGTGCAGAACCTCGACGTGCTGTTCGCCATCGACCGCGCCGGCCTGGTGGGCGAAGACGGCCCGACCCACGCCGGCAGCTACGACCTGTCGTACTTGCGGTGCATCCCCGGCATGCTGGTGATGACGCCGAGCGACGAGAACGAGCTGCGCAAGATGCTTAGCACCGGCCACCTGTACAACGGCCCGGCAGCAGTGCGCTACCCCCGTGGCAATGGCCCGAATGCCGTGATCGAGAAAGACCTGGAACCGATCGAGATCGGCAAGGGTATCGTGCGGCGCCAGGGCAGCCAGACCGCGTTCCTGGTGTTTGGTGTGCAACTGGCCGAAGCCCTGAAAGTGGCAGAAAAAATCGACGCCAGCGTGATCGACATGCGTTTCGTCAAACCCCTGGATGAAGCCCTGGTGCGCGAGATCGCCGGCAGCCATGCGTTGCTGGTAACGGTTGAAGAAAACGCCATCATGGGCGGTGCCGGAGCGGCGGTCAGCGAGTTCCTGGCGCGGGAGAATATCCTCAAGTCCGTGCTGCACCTGGGCTTGCCGGACATTTATGTGGAGCATGCCAAGCCGGCGCAGATGCTGGCCGAGTGTGGGCTGGATGAAGCGGGGATCGAGGCAGCCGTTCGCCAGCGCATGGCCTTGCTCGGCCTGTAAAGCGGATCAAACTGTGGGAGCTGGCTTGCCGCGATGCAAACACCTCGGTCTTTCAGAGAGACTAGGGTGATGCTATCGCAGGCAAGCCAGCTCCCACATTTTTTTGTATTGCCTTGGAACCCATGGACGGCCCATGAAACACCTGCGACTTGCTCTGCCACTCCTGCTTTTACCCACTGCGGACCTGCTCGCCGACACCCGCGACGCCGCCCTGAAGCTCCCCGATGTGGTCATCAGCGCCAACCGCCAGGTGCAGGCGCGCAATGACAGCAGCGCCGCCAACACCGTGTTCACCCGCGACGATATCGACCGCCTGCAACCCTCCAGCGTGACCGACCTGCTCAGCCGCGTGCCTGGCGTGCAAGTGGCGCGCACCGGTGGCCGGGGCAGCTTGCCGGGGATTTTCTTGCGTGGCACCAAGTCCGCGCAAAGCCTGGTACTGGTGGATGGCCAGCGGATTGCCAATACCACCTCCGGCGACAGCGGCCTGCAATACCTGAATATCGATCAGATTGAACGGGTGGAAGTGCTGCGCGGGTCGCGTTCGGTGATTTACGGCAGCGACGCCATCGGCGGGGTGATTCAGGTGTTTACCCGTCGCAATGCCGGACAAGGCCTGCAACCGCGCCTGAAGCTGGGCTTTGGTAGCAACAACACTTGGGAGCGCAGCCTCGGCCTGTCGGGCGGCGATGAGCGCACACGCTTCAACCTGGGCGCGAGCCTGGATGACACCGCCGGTATTGACTGGAGCCATGCATCCTTCCCCAGCGACCACGACCATGATGCCTATCGCAATAAGTCGCTGAGCTTGAACCTCAGCCATGAGTTCAGCGATCAGTTGGAGGTGGGTTTCAACCTGCTGGATAGCCGTGGCAAGTCGGAATATGACAACAGCTTTGGTCGCTATGATTTCGCTAGCGGGCAAAGTGTCGGCCAGAAGCCCTATACCGACTACACCGTCAGCAGCGCCAGCGCTTATATCGATGCCCAACCCAACGAGGCCTGGCAGACCCGTGTGGAGCTAGGCCACAGTGAAAACCGCGACACAAAACGTGACAAGCTCAGCGCTGACTTCAGTGTGTTCAACACCTATCGCGACTCGATCAACTGGCAGAACGACCTGACGCTCGATCAGCAGAACAGCCTGATCCTCGGTGGCGAATGGTATGAAGACCGTTTTCACGGCAGCACCACGTTCAGCGAAAACAGCCGCTGGAACCGCGCCGCGTTTATCCAGCATCGTTTCAAGGGGGAGTGGTTTTCCACCGAACTGGGGCTGCGCCGCGACGACAACCAGCAATTCGGCGGGCAGAACAGTTGGAGCGGCACGCTGACCTTGCCGGTCAACAGCGACAACGACGTATTACTGAGTTACAGCGAGGGCTTTCGTGCGCCAACCTTCAATGACCTGTACTACCCAGACACCAAGTACAGCAACCCCAACCTGCAACCCGAAACCTCGAAAAGCTACGAACTGCAATGGCGCAGCCAACTCAGTGACAGCACACGCCTGGAAGCTTCGCTGTACCGCACCGACCTGAAAGACGCGATCATCCTCGACGCCAGCAGCAAACCGCAAAACGTCGCCACCGCCCGCATCAACGGCCTCGAAGCCGCACTCAAGCAAGAGCTGTTCGGCTGGCAAGGCAACCTGGGCCTATCCATCATCGACCCGCGCGACCGCGACAGCGGCCATACCCTGGCCCGTCGTGCCCGGCGCACCCTGAACCTGGACCTGGATCGGCAGTTCGAGCAATTGAGCCTGGGCGCCAGTTGGCAGGCCATCAGCAGCAGCTACGACGCCGAAGACAACAAGAACCGGCTCGCGGGCTATTACCTGCTGGGATTGCGCAGCAGTTGGGCGCTGAATCGGGAAGTGGCATTGTCGTTGAAGGTCGATAACCTGCTGGATCGCCGCTATACGCGGGCGTGGTACAGCTATGACGAGCCAAACTTCGCGAACAACCAGCCGTACCGCGAAGAAGGCCGGACGTGGATGCTTGGGGTGACGTGGACGCCGCAGCTCTGAGGCTGCCTAGGCCGACGCCATCGCAGGCAAGCCAGCTCCCACATGTGTTCTGTGGTGTAGCTAAAATATTCTGCACTGCCGAGCTCCCACCTTTTGATGGGTGAATACAGTCAAAGGTGGGAGCTGGCTTGCCTGCGATAGCGGTCTTAGCGGTTCGGCGCAATCACCTGACACAACCTCGCCACCGCCTCCACCATCTGCCCACTGGGCCGCTCCAGCCCTTTGTCCGGCACGATCAGCAAGCGTCCCTGGGCCACCGCCGCCACCTGGGGCCAGGCCTTCCAGTCGTCCAGTTGCGCTTGATCCGCCGCGAGGATCACCTCGGGATCACGCTGCAACACCGACTCGATACTGACCTGCGGGGCTGGCAGCTTGAGGTCATCAAACACATTGCGCGCGCCACACACGCTGAGCGCATCGCTGATGATTTGCCCACCGCCTACGGTGTACAGCGGCTGGTTCCACACCTGGTAGAACACCCGCAACGGCTGGCTGCGCTGATAGCGCTGGCGCAACTCGGCCAAGCGTTGACGCAAACGGGCCGCCAGTTGGTGACCTTCTTCAGCGCGGCCTAGTTGTTGGGCGATGGCTTCGACCTGGCGGCTCAGTTGTTCAAGGCTATGGGGTTCAGCGACGTAGACCGGGATGTTCAAGCGCTTGAGCTGCTCACGCTGGGCAGGGCCGACGCTGCCGGGCCAGAGCAGCAGCAAGTCAGGCTGCAGGCTGAGCAGTCGCTCCAGATCCAACTGCCCATAATGCCCCACCGAGGGCAGGTTACGCAGCGCGTCAGGCCGTTCACCGCCGTCGAGTACGCCCACCAACAGATCGGCAGCGCCCAGTTCAACGACGATTTCAGACAAGGAAGGCGCGAGGCTGACCACCCGCTCGACCGCCGTCGCCGACGCGCTGGCGGCCAGCAGCAGACCCGCCAGCCAGAGGCGCATCAACCGAGCTGACGCGGGATGCGATAGAGGTAGAACAGCACCAGGGTCGACAAGGCCAGCAGAAACAGCGGCACCGCTTCCAGGCCGACGAACACCGCCAGCGCACCGATCCAGGCCGGCAACGCCGCGACCAGCAACGCCGTGCGCCGACGGGCCGCCAGGGTAATCCACGCGGCGGGTTCTTCAGGCGTATCGAGGGCCTTGGAGGTGGCGATCAGCGCATGTTTGTAGCCATGGAAGTAACGCAGGCTGGCAAACATCGACGCGGCCCCGGCGATAAAAAACGGCATCGCCAGCACCGGCAACAGCGGCTCACCCTGGCCAAATACCAGATTGATCACGAACAACGGCAGCAGCGCCAACGCCAGGTACTGCCACCAACTGAAGGACAGCCGCCGCTTGACCTGGCCACGCGTCACGCCCGGCCAACCTCGCCCTGATGCTCGTTGCCCATCATGTGGTCGAGCTTGCTGGCCTTGGTTGCCAGGTAGAGTTTGTTGTGCGGGTTATGCCCGGTGTGCAACGGCACGCGCTCGGCGACGGTGATGCCCATCTCGGTCAAGGCCTTGACCTTGCGCGGGTTGTTGGTCATCAGGCGCAGGGACTTGACCCCAAGGTGTTCAAGCATCGGCAGGCAGATGGCGTAGTCACGCTGGTCGGCGGCAAAGCCCAGGCGCTCGTTGGCCTCGACGGTATCGGCGCCACCGTCTTGCAGTTCGTAGGCGCGGATCTTGTTCAGCAAGCCAATGCCACGGCCTTCCTGACGCAGATACAGCAGCACGCCACGACCTTCACGGGCGATGGCTTGCATGGCGGCTTCCAGTTGCGAGCCGCAGTCGCAACGCTGGCTGAACAGTGCGTCACCGGTCAGGCATTCGGAGTGCAAGCGGCCCAGGACGGGGGCGCCATCGGCCACATCGCCCAGGCTGAGCACGACGTGCTCGCGCCCGGAGGCTTTTTCAAGAAAGCCATGCATGGTGAACGTGGCAAAGGGGGTAGGCAGCTTGGAAGCAGCAACGAAAACGACGGGCACCGTGTGCTCCTGATTTCAGATTTCACAGAGGCGGGCATTGTAACAGCACGTTCCTACAGACGCTTAAGCTGAATTATCGCTGATAAAGATCAATAGGTTCGATTGGCCTTTGCCTTGGTTCTATGGGCGTCAAAACGGATACGCCTGGTTCCAACGCTGGAAAATCGGTTTCAACTCGCCGCTGTCTACCAGTGCCGCCATGCGCCGGTCAAACAGCGCCCGCAACGCCCGCCCCCGCGGGTTGTTGGTAAACCCCAGGAACAATGGCAGTTCGGCAATGTGCGTCAGCTTGAACGCTGCGGGATCCTTGGCCTGGCCAAGGATGTATTTCAGCTCGGCCAGGGCATCGATGTAGAAGTCGGCCCGCCCGTGCTGGAGCATCGGCAAAATCCCGCCACGCCGTTCGATTTGGTTGAAGCGGTGAATATTGGGCAGGTACTCCTCGTACTTGTAGCCACGCACCCAGGCCAGGCGGTAGGTGCCCAGGGTCGCCAGGGTCGGCACCGGGCCGTTGGCCAGGCCCAGGGCGTAGATGTGGTCGGCGTCATAGTGCCAGCGCGCGTACAGCACGCCCTCGGCTTCATCATGATAGGAGCCGACCCAGGCATCCACTTCGCCACGCCGGGCCAGGCCGACCGAACGGGTATAAGGCACGCTGCGAATCTTGACCTTGACCCCGGCCGGCTCGAAGATTTCCCGCAACACGTCCCAGGCCAGGC
Source organism: Pseudomonas sp. ICMP 8385 (assembly GCF_002699915.1). Taxonomy (NCBI): domain Bacteria; kingdom Pseudomonadati; phylum Pseudomonadota; class Gammaproteobacteria; order Pseudomonadales; family Pseudomonadaceae; genus Pseudomonas; species Pseudomonas sp. ICMP 8385. The sequence goes on from NZ_LKBY01000105.1 coordinate 8,606, forward strand.
CGCTGCCGTCGGCGTTGGTGTAGTCATTCCAGGTTTCACTGGCCAGACGGATCTGGCTGGGCACTTCGGGGGTGTCACCGGCCCACACGGGAGACGCGACAATACACAGCAGGATCAGCAACCAGCGACGTAGCCCCATGATGACGTCCTCCTGGGAAAAGCGATCGTTTCTACAATGCGCTAAAGGGTAGCGCAGCCTGCCGTATCAAGGCGTCTCGCGAAAATGTTGATAACCGCCCACAGCCGGGGTGATGTCGTGGCCGCTGGCATCCAGCAGTCGCACGCCCGCCCCCGCCTCCACACGCCCGACAACCTGCACCGGCCAACCATCGGCCAGCAATGGCGCCAGCTCAGCAGGCGGCAAGGTAAATGCCAGGACGTAATCGTCGCCACCGCTCAAGGCCGCAGACCGCGCCTGATCCTCCCCCAGGAAGGCCAGCAACGCCGCCGACAGCGGCAAGCGCTGCCGCTCGATCACCAGGCTTACACCTGAAGCCTTGGCGATATGCCCGCAATCGGCCAGCAGGCCGTCGGAAATATCCAGTGCAGCCGTCGCCTTGCCACGCAACGCCATGCCCAGGGCCAACTGCGGTTGCGGCGACCAGTAGTGGCCCAGCAGCGGTTCGGCGATCTGCGCGGCGGCGCTACGCTGCCCCAGGACCAATGGCAAAGCCCCGGCCGCATTGCCCAGGTCACCGCCCACACACAGCAGGTCGCCCGGCTGCGCGCCACTGCGGGTCAACGCCTGCCCCGCCGGGACACGGCCAAATACAGTAATGGTCAGGCTCAGCGGCCCCCGGGTGGTATCGCCGCCCACCAGGCCCACGCTGCAGCGCTGGGCCATGGCGTTCAAGCCCTGGGCATAGCGTTGCAACCAATCGGCCGTGACCGTCGGTGTGGTGAGTGCAAGCGTGAATGCCAGAGGATTGGCGCCCATGGCCGCCAGGTCGCTGACTGCCACTGCCAGCGAGCGCTGGCCGAGCAGGAACGGGTCGCAGGGGTCGGCAAAGTGCACGCCGGCCACCAGGGTATCGGTGGAGATTGCCAGCTGTTCCCCCGGGGGAACAGCCAGCAAGGCACAGTCGTCGCCGATCCCCAGGGCAATGCCCTCGCCGCCTTGCGCACAGGGCGCGGCGGCGAAGTAGGTGCGGATCAGCTCGAACTCGCCCATCAGGGAGCCAAGCGCAGGTTAGCGCTTGTTCGCCTTCACTTCGGCGTCACGCAGGCGCGGGGCCAGCTTGTCGAGCACGCCGTTGACGAACTTGTGACCGTCGGTCGAACCATAGACTTTCGCCAGTTCGATCCCTTCGTTGATCACAACGCGGTACGGCACGTCGACGCGCTTGAGCAGTTCCCAGGTGGACAGGCGCATCACGCACAGTTCAACCGGGTCCAGCTCTTCGAGGGTCAGGTCCAGGCAAGGCGCCAGGGCCGTGTCGATCTCGGTCAGGTTGGCATGCACGCCGTGCAGGATGTCGTGAAAGTACGGCAGGTCGGCGAAAGTAAAATCGTTGTCGACACGAAACTGCGCTTCGATTTCGTTCAGCGAAGTACCCGCCATCTGACGCTGATACAGCGCCTGGGTCGCCAACTGACGGGCAGCCCGGCGCTTTTCGTTCTTCGATGGCTTGCCGGCGTCTGCAGGACGTGGCTCGCGTGGGTTGAAACGATCGCTCTCGTCGGAAATCACTTGGCCTCCAACTGCGACAGCAGGCTGACCATTTCCAGCGCGGACAGGGCAGCTTCAGCGCCTTTGTTACCGGCCTTGGTGCCGGAACGCTCGATGGCTTGCTCGATGGAATCCACGGTCAGCACGCCGAAAGCAACCGGCACGCCGAACTCCATGGACACCTGGGCCAGGCCCTTGGTGCATTCGCCAGCCACGTACTCGAAGTGCGGGGTGCCGCCACGAATGACCGCGCCCAGGGCGATGATCGCTGCGTATTCGCCTTGCTGCGCCACTTTCTGCGCAACCAGTGGAATCTCGAAGGCGCCAGGGGCACGGATAATCGTGATATCGCTTTCGCTCACACCGTGGCGAACCAGGGCGTCCACGGCACCGCTTACCAGGCTTTCAACCACGAAGCTGTTGAAGCGGCCAACCACCAGGGCGTAGCGGCCTTTGGGGGCGATGAAGGTACCTTCGATGGTCTTGAGGATCATTCGACAAATCTCTTAAAGAGCCGGGACGCGTTTATGACGCGCCCCTTAGTGATATTTGAACCGCGAACAACGGGCGACAATCGCCGGCCTTTATTCGGAGGGCACGTATTCTACTACTTCCAAGTCGAAACCGGATATCGCATTAAATTTCATTGGCGCACTCATCAGGCGCATTTTGCGCACGCCCAGGTCACGCAGGATCTGCGAACCGGCGCCGACGATGCTGTAGGTGGTCGGTTTTTTCGCCGGCACCTGGTCAGCACTTTCGCGGATATGCGCCAGCAGCACATCGCCATCCACCGGGTTGCCCAGCAACAGCACGACCCCGCTGCCCGCCGCGGACACCGCGGCCATGGCGGCCCGCAGGCTCCACCGGCCCGGCTGCTTGACCATCAACAGGTCGCGCAACGGGTCCATGTTGTGCACACGCACCAGGGTTGGCTCTTCGGCGCAGATGTTGCCCAGGGTCAGGGCCATGTGCACATCGCCTTCCACCGAATCACGGTAGGTCACCAGGTTGAAATGCCCCAGTTCGCTGTCCAGCGGCTGCTCGGCGATCCGCTGAACGGTACGCTCGTGGATCATCCGGTAGTGGATCAGGTCGGCGATGGTGCCGATCTTGATGCTGTGCTCGGCAGCAAAGGCTTCCAGCTCCGGGCGACGGGCCATGGTGCCGTCGTCGTTCATCACTTCGCAGATCACCCCGCTCGGCTCGAACCCGGCCATGCGCGCCAGGTCGCAGGCCGCTTCGGTATGGCCGGCCCGGGCCAGGGTGCCACCAGGCTGGGCCATCAGCGGGAAGATATGGCCAGGGCTGACAATGTCTTCGGCCTTGGCGTCTTTGGCGGCAGCGGCTTGCACGGTACGGGCACGGTCAGCGGCGGAGATGCCGGTGGTCACGCCGGTGGTCGCTTCAATCGAGACGGTGAACTTGGTGCCAAACCCCGAACCATTGCGTGGCGCCATCAGCGGCAGCTTGAGCAGTTCGCAGCGCTCGCGGCTCATGGGCATGCAGATCAGGCCACGGGCGTGCTTGGCCATGAAGTTGATGTGTTCCGGCTGGCACAACTCGGCGGCCATGATCAGGTCGCCTTCGTTCTCGCGGTCTTCGTCATCCATCAGGATGACCATCTTGCCTTGGCGGATGTCTTCAACCAGTTCTTCGATGCTATTGAGCGCCACGCGGCACCCCCTTGGTCAGGATTTCAGGTAGCCGTTAGCGGCCAGAAAACTTTCGGTGATGTTACCGGCTGCAGGCTCTGCGGCCTTTTCGCCCAGCAGCAGGCGCTCCAGGTAACGGGCAAGCAAGTCCACTTCCAGGTTCACCCGGCGACCCGGCTGGTACGAGGCCATGATGGTTTCGCTGAGGGTGTGGGGAATGATGGTCAGTTCAAATTCGGCGCCATTCACGGCGTTCACGGTCAGGCTGGTGCCATCGACGGTGATCGAACCTTTGTGGGCGATGTACTTGGCCAGTTCTTTCGGCGCACGGATGCGGAATTCCACGGCCCGCGCGTTTTCGCTGCGCGCCACCACTTCGCCAACGCCGTCGACATGACCGCTGACCAGGTGGCCGCCCAGGCGGGTGGTCGGGGTCAGGGCTTTTTCCAGGTTGACCGGGCTGCCGGCCTTGAGGTCATTCATCGCGGTGCAGTCCAGCGTCTCGCGGCTGACATCGGCGGCAAAGCCGTTGCCCGGCAGTTCGATGACGGTCAGGCACACGCCGCTGACGGCGATGCTGTCGCCCAGCTTGACGTCGCCGAGGTCCAGCTTGCCGGTTTCAACCAGCAGGCGCACGTCGCCGCCTTTGGGGGTCATGGCGCGGATACTGCCGATGGATTCGATAATGCCAGTAAACATGAAGTCCTCCAGAAAGAAGCGTGGCGCAGGGCAAGAATTATACGCCCGCTGCTGGCACAGGAATGGCAGTGACTCGCCAGTCGTCGCCTACAGCGCGCATGTCGGTAATCCTGAGTTGGGGGGCATCGGCCAGTTTCTCAAGCGGCCAGTCCAGCAAAGGCCGGGCGGCGGAGCCCAGGAACTTGCCGGCGACAAAAATCACGTACTCGTCCACCAGGCCCTGCTGGGCAAACGCGCCAGCCAGGCTCGGGCCGGCTTCCACCAGCACCTCGTTGACGCCACGGGCCGCCAGGGCCACCAGGGCCGAGCGCAGGTCGACCTGGCCATCAACGCCCGGCACCACCAGGCATTCGGGGCCACGGGGGAACTGGTTTTCCGCGGTCACGCAGGTGATGACCAGGGCCGGGCCGGCCTTGAAGAACGGCGCATTGAGCGGCACCCGCAGGCGACCGTCGATCAGCACGCGCAGCGGCGGGCGCGACATGGCCAGGGCGGTGGTTTGCGCATCCAGGCCCAGTTCGGCGGCGCGCACGGTCAGGCGTGCACCATCGGCCAGCACGGTATCGGCGCCGGTCAACACCACACTGGCCTCGGCCCGCAGGCGCTGCACGGCGGCGCGGGCGGCGGGGCCGGTGATCCATTGGCTTTCGCCACTGGCCATTGCGGTGCGCCCGTCCAGGCTCATCGCCAGCTTGACCCGCACAAACGGCAGGCCGTGCTCCATGCGTTTGAGGAACCCAGGGTTCAGCGCGCGTGCCTGGCTTTCCAGCACGCCGCCGAGCACCTCGATACCGGCCTGGGCCAGGCGCTGCAGGCCACGCCCGGCCACTTCCGGGTTCGGGTCCTGCATGCCCGCGACCACCCGCGCTACGCCAGCGGTCACCAGCGCATCGGCGCAGGGCGGCGTATGGCCATAATGGCTGCACGGTTCAAGCGTCACGTACACCGTGGCACCCCGGGCTTTATCGCCGGCGGCGCGCAAGGCGTTGGGCTCGGCATGGGGTTCGCCGGTGCGCTCATGCCAGCCTTCGCCGACAATCTGCCCATCGCGCACAATCACACAGCCGACCCGGGGGTTGGGGTGGGTGGTGTACAGGCCCTTGCGCGCCAATTCGAGGGCGCGGGCCATGTAATGGGCGTCGAGCACCGCCTGTTCTGCAGAAGGAGGGTTCATTCTTTGACCGGCTCACGGGCCAGGCGATCGATCTCTTCGCGGAACTCATTGAGGTCCTGGAAGCGTCGATACACCGAGGCGAAACGAATGTAGGCAACTTCGTCGAGCTTTTGCAGCTCGCCCATCACCAGTTCTCCAACCACCAGGCTCTTGACCTCGCGCTCGCCGGTCGCCCGCAGCTTGTGCTTGATATGCGCCAGCGCCGCTTCCAGGCGCTCGACACTCACCGGGCGTTTTTCCAGGGCGCGCTGCATACCGGCGCGCAGTTTCTCTTCGTCGAAGGGCTGGCGGCTGCCGTCGGACTTGATCAGGCGCGGCAGTACCAGTTCGGCGGTTTCAAAGGTGGTGAAACGTTCACCGCAGGCCAGGCATTCGCGCCGGCGACGCACTTGATCGCCCTCGGCGACCAGACGCGAGTCAATGACCTTGGTGTCGTTGGCACCGCAGAAGGGACAGTGCATGGTGGCAGGCAACAAAAAAAGGGAGGGCCATGGTAGCGCATCCCCGTGGCAAGACAAGCCATAGCCTTTACGGTATATAGGCTGACTATTATGTTTCTTCTGTTTAGTTCACGGATTTTTGCCCTTTTTGGAGCCGTACATGCCGTTACGACCGCTGGTTTTACTCACAATGTTCAGTTTTCTGGTCGCCTGCAGCAGCGAAGCGCCAAAACCAGCGGCCCCGCAACCCACGCCGCAACAAGAGAAAAAAATTCCCGGCCAGGAACCGCTCGGGCCTTTGCCGGCCTATCAGCGTGAAGTGAGCGGCACCCTCAATGGCGTACCGGCCGGTGCCGAAGTGGAGCTGGCGCTGCTGGTGATCGACGACCGCAGCCGCCCGCAACAACTGCTGGCCAGCAGCGTGCTGATCGGCAACAACAAACCGCTGGCCTTCCGCCTGCGCTTCAACCCGCAAGCGTTCCCCACTGGCGCCCGCGTTGAACTGCGCGGCCGCGCCAGCCAGTCCGGGCAGTTGATCCTGCACCTGCCGGCGGTGCGTATCCAGCAAGCTATCACCCAGACCACCGGCCCCCTGCAACTCGTGCGCGCCCCATGACGCCACCGCTGCACCTGCAACGGGCCTTGAGCGAACTGATCGGCGACGCGCAACTGGTGCCCTGCCCGTTGCCCGGCACCGACCTGTCGTTATGGCTGCTGGACGCCGACAACATGGACCGCGCCTTCAGCCCCGAGGAAACCCGACGCATCCTGCATGAGCCGCCCTACTGGAGTTTCTGCTGGGCCAGTGGCCTGGCACTGGCCCGCTACCTGGCCGCCAACCCCGAGTGGGTGGCGGGCAAACGTGTCCTGGATTTTGGCGCCGGCTCAGGCGTTGCGGGGATTGCCGCCGTGAAAGCCGGCGCCCTGGAAGTGGTGGCCTGTGACCTCGACCCGCTGGCACTCGGCGCCTGCCGGGCGAATGCGCAACTCAATGGCGTGACGCTGGGCTATTCGGCGGATTTTTTTGCCGAAGCCGATCGTTTCGACCTGATCCTGGTGGCCGACGTGCTGTACGACCGGGCCAACCTGCCGCTGTTGGATCAATTCCTCAGCCGCGGGCGCGAAGCCTTGGTCGCCGACTCGCGGGTGCGGGACTTCCAACATGCGGATTATCAGCGGCTGGGGATCCTGGAGGCGCTGACCCTGCCGGACCTGGCGGAGCCTTGGGAGTTTCGTAGGGTGAGTCTGTACCATTCGCGGCGCTAGGCCTCTCAGTTACAAATTTTCAGCAATAGAGTGGCTAAGACAGCGCCCGGCAGGACATGGAAAATACCGTCCTCCCGCACGCGGCCTGGACGATCGACCTGCATGCCTTCCCCCGTTTTTTCGCCGGTCAGCGTCCCTCCAAGGGCGTTGCAAAAACCTGGGCAGTTGCATAATCTGCTTGGCAATACACCCGCCATGCCTCTGGTTGCGCCAGTAACCAAGCACAAATTGTGCGGGTTTTTTATGCCTGCTGGTTTTCCGGCATGAGGGCGTTCGACAAACCTGCCATTGACGTCCCGGCCCAGTTGGAGCTGCTCAAGTCCCGGGGCTTGATCATTGACGATGAAACAGGCGCTCGGGGCTTCCTGCAGTCGGTCAGTTTCTTTCGATTAAGCCCCTATATGCGGCCCTTCCAACAATCGGAAGATATCAACCACCACTTCCATGCCGGCATCCACTTTCACCAACTGGCACGACTCTACGACTTTGACCGCCGCCTGCGCCTATTGGCCATGGATGCCATTGAGCGGGTCGAGATCGCCTCCCGTGCAGTCATCAGCAATCACATGGGCCCCACCTACGGCAGCCATTGGTACATCGACAGCCAGGCTTTTCACCCGACATTTAACCACCAGCGCCTGCTTGCAACGCTACACACCAGACAGTCTGTGGCGACCCGCGACTACGAACACGAATGCTTGCGTGTCGACCGACTACACACAGACGACAATCGAAAAGCCCATCTCAAGCGTCAAAGAGCCAAAGAAAGCTACGCGCGTCACTATCCAAACACCTATGACCACCCCGCTCTCATGCCGGGTTGGGCGATGCTGGAAGAGTTGACGCTGGGCGACCTCTCTGGCCTGGCCAGGGACGCGGATAAAAAAGCCATTGCCAGGCGCCTGGGGCTCCCCGCACCACTGCTGCAGTCCTGGCTTCACACTTTGACCACTGTGCGAAACATGTGCGCCCATCACTCAAGAATGTGGAATCGGCAACTGGGTATTCGTCCTGAATTACCCAGGAAAGCCAATTTCCCGTGGCCAAACCATCTCCTCCAGCCAGGGCCCCATACCCGCATTTTTCCGACACTTTGCATGCTTAACCATCTGATGTATCAGATAAGCCCCCACACTCGCTGGGACCAGCATCTCTATCACCTGATCAACGGTTTTCCCAACCTCAACCTAAAAGCGATGGGGTTCCCTCGTGACTGGTATCAGGACCCTTTTTGGCGGGTATCTCGCGCTTGATCCTTGCGCTGCTTCCGATAGAGACCGCCAGTCTTTATAGTTGCCCCATCCCACGCGTCATTGAGAACCTCCATGAGTGAGCCCACGCCCTACATTTTCGATGTCACCACCGCCACCTTCGATCAGGCTGTCATCGAAAACTCGTTCCACAAACCCGTGCTGGTGGATTTCTGGGCCGAATGGTGTGCGCCGTGCAAGGCGTTGATGCCGTTGCTGGCGCAGATTGCCGAGAGCTATCAGGGCGAGTTGCTGCTGGCCAAGGTCGATTGCGAAGCCGAGCAGGATATCGTTGCGCGCTTTGGCATTCGCAGCCTGCCGACCGTGGTGCTGTTCAAGGACGGCCAGCCGGTGGATGGGTTTGCCGGGGCCAAGCCTGAGTCTGAGATTCGCGCACTGCTGGAACCCCATGTGCAGATGCCGCCCCCTGCCGAGGCGGACCCGCTGGAGCAGGCCCAGGCGCTGTTTGCCGAAGGCCGGGTCAGTGAGGCCGAGGCCGTACTGGTGGCCTTGCTTGGTGAAGACAACACCAACGCCGGCGCGTTGATCCTCTACGCCCGCTGCCTGGCCGAACGTGGCGAACTGGGCGAAGCGCAGGCCGTGCTCGATGCGGTCAAGAGCGATGCGCACAAGGCGGCACTCGCCGGTGCCAAGGCGCAGATCACCTTCCTGCGCCAGGCCGCCGACCTGCCGGACGCCGCTGACCTCAAGGCCCGCCTGGCGCAAAACCCGCAGGATGATGAAGCGGCGTATCAACTGGCCGTGCAGCAATTGGCCCGCCAGCAATATGACGCGGCGCTGGAAGGCTTGCTGAAGCTGTTTATCCGTAACCGCAGCTACAACGAAGGCCTGCCGCACAAGACACTGCTGCAAGTGTTCGAGTTGCTGGGCAACGACCACCCGCTGGTCACGGTGTATCGCCGCAAGCTGTTTGCGGCGCTGTACTAATCAGCAATCCAACTGTACTGCGGCGTATCCCCGCCGCTGGACACCTTCACCTTGGCGCTATGGCGCAGGCGCACCAACAGGCGCTTACCGGCCTGGGCGCTACCGGCCAGCCCTTCGAGGCGGTCTGACAACTCCAGCCCGCTGAGTGGCCCGGCCTCGCGCAGCAGGTCCTGGGCGGCCTGCCACAGGGTCTCGTCCTGATTGACCGGCGCGGCGGCGGGCACGGTGTCCGGCGCCGGCGTGGCCGCCTGCAGGTGCACGCCCAGCCGCGCCCAATCGCGGTCGTCCAGCTCCAGGGTCAAGTCCACGGGCAGCTCGCCGATGGTTCCACGAATTCGCATCATTGCTCGTCCTCAGCACTTTTCTGACGAGCATGCTCCCATGCGTCTTGCGCAACGCCAAGCAGGCGGTCAAACTCTCGGCTCTTTTGTTATAAGATCACATAACAAAACCCTCATGCTCGCCCTGGAGTCTCCCCATGCGCCGCCTGTTGCTCGCTTTGCCGTTTGCCCTGTTGCCACTGGCCGCCCAGGCCGCTGACGAACACAACCACGATCACGACCATGAACATGGCAGCCTTGGCGCCCATGAGCATGGCGTTGGCCGCCTCAATGCAGCGCTCGATGGCAAGGCCCTGGAACTGGAGCTGGAAAGCCCGGCGATGAACCTGGTGGGGTTCGAGCACCTGGCCACCACCGACGCCGACAAAGCCAAGGTTGCCGCCGCCCGCAAGCAGCTGGAACAACCCCTGGTGCTGTTCAGCCTGCCCAAGGCTGCCGGTTGTGTGGTCAGCACCCAAGAGCTGGAAAGCCCGCTGTTTGGCGACAAGCCAGAAGACGATCATGACCACGCCACCGACGGCAAAGGTGCGGCCGCCCATGACCATGATCACAGCGAAATCCACGCCCACTACCAGTTCACCTGCGCCACCCCTGCCGCGCTGAAAAACCTCGACCTGACGAACCTCTTCAAGACCTTCCCCGCCACCCAGAAAATTCAGGTACAACTGATCAGCCCGGGCGGCCAGCAAGGTGTTGAAGCAACGGCGGCTGCCGCGACCCTGAAATTCTGACCCCACACGGTTGATGTAGGAGCTGGCTTGCCTGCGATGGCATCGGCGCGGTGTCACTGATACACCGCGTCGTCTGCATCGCAGGCAAGCCAGCTCCCACAGGTGACCGCGCTCTGCAGGTGATATTGAGTTCCCATGACCCAAGCACTGATCGAACTGTCCGACCTGGGCTTTAACTGGCCCGGTCACCCCCAGTTACTGGAGATCCCGGCGTTTCGCCTGGAGCCGGGGGAAACCCTGTTCCTCAAGGGCCCCAGCGGCAGCGGCAAAACCACCCTGCTCGGCCTGCTGGGCGGGGTGCAGACACCCAGTCGCGGCAGCATCCGCCTGCTGGGCCAGGAATTGACCGACTTGTCGGCCGGCGCCCGCGATCGGTTCCGGGTCGACCACACCGGCTATATCTTCCAGCAGTTCAACCTGCTGCCGTTTCTCTCGGTCCGCGAAAACGTCGAACTGCCTTGCCACTTCTCCAAGCTGCGGGCGCAGCGGGCGATCCAGCGCCATGGCAGTGTCGACCAGGCCGCCGCGACCCTGCTCGCGCACCTGGGCCTCAAGGACCCGGACTTGCTCGGGCGCCGTGCCGATGCGCTGTCCATCGGCCAGCAACAACGGGTGGCCGCCGCCCGGGCCTTGATCGGCCAACCGGAACTGGTGATCGCCGACGAGCCGACCTCGGCCCTGGACCACGATGCCCGGGAAGCCTTCCTTCAACTGTTGTTCGCCGAATGCCGCGAGGCGGGCGCCAGCCTGTTGTTCGTCAGCCATGACCAGAGCTTGGCTTCGCTGTTCGACCGCAACCTGTCGCTGGCCGAACTCAATCGCGCCGCCGCGCCGCTCGAGGTTTGAGATGTATTTGTTCCGTCTAGCCATGGCCAGCCTGGCAAACCGCCGCTTTACCGCGATCCTCACCGCCTTCGCCATCGCCCTGTCGGTGTGCCTGCTGTTGGCGGTGGAGCGCGTGCGTACCGAGGCCCGCGCCAGCTTTGCCAGCACCATCAGCGGCACCGACCTGATCGTCGGCGCCCGCGCAGGCTCGGTCAACCTGCTGTTGTACTCGGTATTTCGCATCGGCAACGCCACCAACAACATCCGCTGGGACAGCTTCGAGCACTTTGCCGCCAGCCCACAGGTGAAATGGGCAATCCCCATGTCCCTCGGCGACTCCCATCGCGGCTACCGGGTGATGGGCACCACCCAAGCCTACTTCGAGCACTACCAGTACGGCCGCAAGCAGAACCTGCAACTGGCCAGTGGCCGTGCGTTTGATAGCGACCCGTTTGAAGTGGTGCTCGGCGCCGAAGTGGCCGACGCCCTGCATTACAAACTCGGCGACAAGCTGGTGCTGGCCCATGGCGTGGCGGTGGTCAGCCTGGTCAAGCACGATGACAAACCGTTCACCGTGGTCGGCATTCTGCAACGCACCGGCACCCCGGTGGACCGCACGTTGCACATCAGCCTCGGCGGCATGGAAGCGATCCATATCGACTGGCACAACGGCGTGCCCGCCCAGGGCAAGGGCCGGGTCAGTGCCGACCAGGCGCGCAATATGGACCTCACGCCGCAAGCCATCACCGCGTTTATGCTGGGGCTGAACAACAAGATTTCGACCTTTGCCCTACAACGGCAGATCAACGAGTTCCGTGGCGAGCCGATGCTGGCGATCCTGCCGGGCGTGGCCTTGCAAGAGCTGTGGAGCATGATGGGCACCGCCGAAAAGGCGCTGTTCGTGATCTCGCTGTTTGTGGTGCTGACCGGCTTGATCGGCATGCTCACGGCGATCCTCACCAGCCTCAATGAGCGCCGTCGGGAAATGGCGATCCTGCGTTCGGTGGGCGCACGACCGTGGCACATTGCAAGCCTGCTGATTTTCGAGGCCTTTGCCCTGGCACTGGCCGGGGTGGTTGCGGGGGTTGGCCTGCTGTACGTATGCATCGCCGCGTCCCGTGGCTATCTACAGGCCAATTACGGCCTGGACCTGCCACTGGCGCTGCCCAGCCCGTATGAATGGACGCTGCTCGCCGGTATCCTGATCGCCGCCCTGCTGATGGGCAGCGTGCCGGCCTGGCGCGCCTATCGACAATCGTTGGCCGATGGCCTGTCGATCCGTTTATGAGGAAGGCTTTGATGCGCCGTGCCCTGCTTGCGCTGTTATTGATGGTGGCCGTGCCCGCCTGGGCCGCCGAGCCCCGAGACTTGTCGTGGCAGGAAATGATTCCGCCGGATGCCCCAGTGGAGGTGCCCAATATGACGCCGCTGCACGACCTGTCGAACATGGCCGACGCCCTGTCGGCGGAGGCCGCGCCAGCGGCCAGGCAGGACTTGCCCAATGCACCGGTGGTGGCCCAGTTGAACGGCCAGCATATCCGCCTGCCGGGTTATATCGTGCCGCTGGAAGTCAGCGAGGAAGGCCGCACCACTGAGTTCCTGCTGGTGCCGTACTTCGGCGCCTGCATTCATGTGCCGCCCCCGCCGTCGAACCAGATCGTGCATGTCAGGAGCGAGATCGGCGTGAAGCTGGAGGAGCTGTACCAGCCGTACTGGATCGAGGGGCAGATGCAGGTCAAGCCGTCCACCAGCGAACTGGCGGATGCGGGCTATCAGATGGAAGCCGAGAAGATTTACATCTACGAGTTGCCGGACTGACACCTGTCGATAAGCGGTGTATTTGGCTGATCACCGTTTCATTGAGCTGAGTCAAAGGCCCAAGTGCAGCGATCTTTACCATTGGACATAGCCAACTAAAAACGTCCTTTGGAGCCACCCATGCACAAGTCACTGCTTAGCGCTTCCCTCTTCGCGCTCGCACTCGCCGCCCCTCTCGCCCACGCCCACGAGGCTGGCGACATCCTCGTTCGCGCCGGTGCCATCACCGTTAACCCAAAGGCCGACAGCGGCAGCGTCAAGGTTGACCAGGGCCCATTGGCCGGCACCAACCTGGGCGGCAAGGCGACCATGAGCAGCGACACGCAACTGGGCCTCAACTTCGCCTATATGCTGACCAACCACGTCGGTATCGAACTGCTGGCCGCCACGCCGTTCGAGCATGATGTGAAGATCAAGAACACCGCCCTCGGCGCCGCCAACGGCAAGCTCGGTAGCCTCAAGCAGCTGCCGCCGACCCTGAGCGTCGTGTACTACCCGCTGGACAGCAAGTCGGCGTTCCAGCCTTACGTCGGTGCGGGTATCAACTACACTTGGATCTATGACGAACACGTCAGCAGCCGCGCCCAGGGCGAAGGCTTCAGCAACTTCAAGGCCGAGAACTCCTGGGGCTGGGCGGCGCAGATCGGTATGGACTACATGATCAACGACAAGTGGATGATCAACGGTCAGGTGCGCTACATCGACATCAGCACCAAGGCCACCGTCGACAACAACGCCCTGGCGGCGGGCACCCGCGCCAAGGTCAATGTGGACGTGGATCCGATGGTCTACATGGTCGGTATCGGCTACAAGTTCTAAACCCGGCTTAATAAACGCCACAAAACAATGTGGGAGCTGGCTTGTGTGGGGGCTGGCTTGCCTGCGATAGCATCGCCTCGGTGTCTTTGATAGACCGAGGTGTCTGCATCGCAGGCAAGCCAGCGCCTACATAAGCCGGGCTCCCACATTTTTTTGTTCCGTCAGCTAGTGATGCCGGTAGAAGCGGTCGAGCAACGCCGGCAGTCCCGCACGCCACGCCCGTGGCTTGATGCCGAATGTATGCAGGATCTTCTTACAGGCCAGCACTGCATGCTGTGGCTCGTCGGCGGCATCCGGCCGGGCGGCGTGGGCCTGGGCTGTCGGCGCTTCGACCGCCAGCGCATGGAAGGTGCGCGCTTCGGTGAGGATCGCCTGGCCCAGCGCCACGGGGGTGGTCGCCTCTTGCCCGGCGTAATGGTAGGTGCCCCACAGCGGCGCCGCACAATCGAGTTGCTTGAGCACCGAGATAATCACCCGTGCCGCATCGTCCACCGGTGTCGGGTTGCCGCGCCGGTCATCGGCCAGCAGCAAGGGCTCGGGTTGCTCGGCACGGGCCAGGAAACGCCCGAGCGCGCCATCGATACTGTCATCAAGCAGCCAGCCAAAGCGCAGTAGCACATGTTGCGGGCAGGTGGCGCGCACGCTCTGTTCAATGCGCCACAACGCCTGGCCACGCAGGCCCAGGGGCACTGGTTCGTCTTTTTCGCTGTAGGCGGTGGCGCGCGAGCCATCGAACACCCGGTAGCTGGACGGTTGCAGCAGCGTGATGTTGTGGTGTTGGCACAGTTCCGCCAGGCGCTCGACGGCAGACTCCTGCCCGGCCAGGCGGGCCTCGTTCACGCTCTCGGCCTGGAACCAGTCGAAATAGTAGGCGAGGTTGATCAAGGCGTCGGGACGGGTGTCGTCGAGCAATTGGGTAAGGCTGGCGGCATCCCAGCCGTCTTGGGGCGGGCGCGGCGCGAGGAAACCGATATCTTCCTCCGCACCAAGGCGAATCAGCGCTTGCCCGAGGGCATTCCCGCCGCCCAGTAACATAAGGCGCATTCGCATAGATTGAGCAGGCCCGGTCTGTTTGGAACGATGGCTATTATCGACAGGCATGGATGCCATGCCGTTGGTATTGGCCAGAATCGTTGCATTTTGCGGGTTTGTAGCGCAACCGTCACTTACTAAGTAGTCGCTCAATCAAGGCTTTTTGCAGGAGCGAGGCGCAGGCCGTCAGGGACACCGGGCCACTCGATAATTCAGGCAGGTGCTTTCACCCCAAACCGATTGCGATAATCGCTGGGCGCAAGGCCGGTAATTTTCTTGAAGATGGCGCGAAAGGCGCTCGGGTCTTGGTAACCCACGGTCCAGGCAATCTGATCAATGGTGGTATTGGTGAACTCCAGCATCTGCCGTGCCTTGCCGACCCGCAGGTGCTGGCAATATTCGGTGGGTTTCAAGCCGGTGGCGTTGCGAAAACGCCGTAGGAAAGTGCGCTCTTCCAGGCCGGCCGCCTGGGCCATCGCCGTAAGGGAGACATCCACCGCACCACTGGCCTGCAACGCGTGCTGGACCTTGAGGATCGCCCCGTCGCCATGGCTGAGGATCGGCGCAAAATTGCTGCCGCACTGGCTGGCGCTGTCGCTGTGTGCAATCACCAGAAAGCGCGCGGTGTCGGCGGCGATGCTTGGGCCCATAAGGCGCTCGACCAAGCGCAGGCCCAGTTCGGACCAGGCCATCAGCCCGGCGGTGGTGATCAGGTCGCCATCATCGACCATCGGCTTGTCGGCCTCCAGGCGTACCGCAGGAAAACGGCTGGCGAAGGTGTTGGCCGAAGACCAGTGGGCGGTGGCCCTGCGCCCATCGAGCAAACCGCTGCGCGCCAGCATGATCGAACCGATGCACACGCCCCCCAGTACCGTGCCGGCGGCATGTTGCAGGCGCAGCCAGTGCAGCAGCGCGGGCGGCGCCTGCTCTTCGCAAAACTCGCCAATCGACGGCGGCACCAGCACGGCCATCAATGGTTGATCGGGGCCAGGCTGGCTGTCGAAGCTGCGAACAGGCGTACCATCGCCATTGACCTGCCAGTGGCTGACACGTAACAAGGGCAACTGCCGGCTCTGATGCTCGGCGGCAATGCGATTGGCGACGCCAAACAGGTCGGTCAACCCATGCACAGCGGCCATCTGCGCGCCGTGATAAATCAGCACGCCGAGCTCGATGATCGAGCGTTCCACAGCCATTGTCAGTTTTCCCCCTGTTATTGTCGGTACGGCCAATCCCCGTGCCACGCGCCAGCCACGATACTGGGCGCATCAACCCCTCACGAGAAAATACCCATGGCCAAGCAAGCACTTATCCTAATCGATATCCAGAACGACTACTTCCCCCACGGCAAGTGGCCATTGACCGGCGTGGAAGCCGCGGCCGACAAGGCGCAGCAGGTGCTCCAGGCATTTCGCCAGGCCGGCGACGCGGTGATCCACGTGCGCCATGAGTTCACCTCGGCAGATGCGCCCTTCTTCACCCCAGGCTCCGAAGGCGCGCACATACATGCCCAGGTGCGGAACGAAAACGACGAGCCGGTGGTGCTCAAGCATTTTGTAAATGCGTTTCGCCAAACCAACCTGCGCGAGTTGCTGGAACAACGCAGCATCACCGACCTGGTGGTAGTCGGCAGCATGAGCCATATGTGCATCGACGCAGTGGTTCGGGCAGCGGCGGACTATGGCTACAACGTCACGGTGATCCACGACGCCTGCGCCACTCGCGACCTGGAGTTCAATGGCAAGACCATTGCCGCAGCCCAGGTGCATGATGCCTACATGGCATCGCTGGCATTCGCCTATGCCAGCGTGGTGTCAGCGGATGAGTTCCTGAAGGCCTGACGGCGGGCTGTCAGCGCGTAGCGATAATGAACAGCCGTGGAAACGGCAGCAACACCGTGCCATCGGCCAGGGCGGGATAAGCCTCGCGGATGCGCGCCAGGTAGGCGTCGAGGAAGGCGCCTTTCTCGACCTCCTCCAGCGGTGCGAGGAATGGCCGCAGTCCCGTGCCCTTGAACCACTCCACCACCGCCTCATGGCCGCTGAGCGGGTGGTAATAGGTGGTGTGCCATACATCGACGGTGCTGCAATGTTTGCTCAACAATTCGTAGTAATAACTCGCCGGGTGACGCGCCTCATGTTTGACCGCGCCGATCTTGCCCGCCCACGGCCCTTGCGCGGCCACCTCACGGGCCAGGCGGTGGGCGGGTTCGTTGAGGTTGTCCGGGGTTTGCACCGCCAGCGTCCCGCCCGGCGTCAACTGCGCCACCAGGTGCGGGTAGAGGGTGGCGTGGTCCGGCACCCATTGCAGCGAGGCATTGGCCAGGATCACATCAAACGGTTGCGCAGGCTTCCAGGCACCGATATCGGCCAATTCAAAGTTGAGTGCCGGCAACCGCTCACGGGCGCTGGCCAGCATGTCCGGCGAGCTGTCCAGGCCAGTGATCGTCGCCCGGGGGAAACGCTCGGCCAGCACCTCGGTGGAGTTGCCCGGGCCACACCCCAGATCGACCGCAGTACGCACCTCACCCGTAGGGATAGCAGCCACCAGGTCGCGGACGGGACGGGTGCGCTGTTGTTCAAACATCGAATACTGCTGGGCAGACCAGGTCATCGGGGTTTCCTTCTTGGGCAAGGGAATGCACTACAGCCTAAATCTTGTGGCGCATGGGGACAAATGCCAGAGCTGAGGGATTTTTCTCCTGCAAGCAAGCCCCCCGAAGTGAATGCCATCGTTTTTTGTTGCCGCAGGATAACCTCTTGGCCGCCGGTGTACCCGGTGCTGGCAGTACGCAATATGTTTTTACACAAACCTCACCTCCGCTCAATCTCGGACCGCTGCTTGTTCAGGCGGCGGAGCAAAATCCGGCCCTGGGGTGCGCGTTCAACCTGTTGGACACTGAGTTCGAGTTTCAAGGGCTTCTGAGTGAATGGCTTAACCCGTAGTTTTGGTCTCATCACGACCGAGAACACGGTCGCCAGATAACACCATTTCCCTCAAGAGGCTGAAAAAATGAGCTTACCTACCGATAAAACCCTGAGCTATGACCCACTGACTGCTGATAACGCCGCACTGATCCTGGTCGACCATCAAGTTGGACTCATAGCCGGGGTCCGGGACTACTCGATCGGTGAGCTGAAACACAATGTCGTGGCATTAGCCAAAGCGGCCAAGGCGCTTAACCTGCCAATTGTGGTCACGACCACAGCACGGGACAGCTTGTGGGGGCCCACCTTCCCTGAGCTGGTCGACGCCTTGCCAGGCATCGAAATTATCGACCGCTCATCAGTCAACGCCTATGACGACGAACGTGTCGCGCAGGCCATTGAAGCCACCGGGCGCAAGAAACTGATCTTCGCCGGGGTATCCCTTGAGGTCTGCGCAGCCTTTCCGGCCATGACCGCCGTAGCCCGGGGCTACGATGCCTATGTGGCAGTCGATGCATCCGGCACGTTCAGCGACACCAAGCGTCAGGCCGGTCTGCTGCGCATGATGCAAGCGGGCGTGATCCCGTCCGACTACGCCAGCTTGATGGTGGAAATCCTCAAGGACAATGCCCGACCAGAAGCAGAGACTGTCTATGGTGCTATCGACATGCCATGGGCCACGCTGGTCGGGCAGATATACACTGCTTCTCGCCGCTAAAACCTCTTCATCGGGTCACTGGATCAGCCTGCAATATCCCGGCACAATCCCTCCTCAGCGTCCAATCAGACGAACAATGAGGTGATGAGTGCTGGATCTCAATGACTTCTTTTTCTTTGTGCAGGTGGTCGACCGGGGCGGATTCACCGCTGCCGGTCGAATCTTGCAGATGCCAAAATCCACCCTCAGTCACCGCATTCAGCGACTTGAAAACAATCTGGGCGTTCGCCTGCTCAACCGGACCTCACGCAAATTCGGGATGACCGACGCCGGAGCGGATTTCTACCAGCATGCCGTCGCCATGCTGCGTGAGGCTGAGCTGGCCGAGAGCACGATCCGGCATCGCCTGACCGAACCGAGTGGCACGATTCGCTGCACGGCGGGCAACGCGATAATGCAATACGTCATGTCGGAAATTATTGCCGACTTCCTCACCCAGTATCCCAACGTCAATATTGTTTCCCTCGCGGCCAACCGGACCGTCGACATCGTCGGTGAAAACTACGATGTCGCTGTGCGCGCTCATTCCGCCCCGTTGCCCGACTCTGACCTGGTACAGCACACACTTGCGCCGGCCCCCTGGTTCCTGTTTGGCGGAGCCCGTTATCTGGACGCCAACGGTGAGCCCCAGACCCCTCAGGACCTGCACAAACACCCCACGCTGTTCATGGCCCGGCCCGGTGCAGTGCCAATATGGCGCTTGCGCCACGCCCATCACGCGAACGAAGAAGCAGTCATACCGCTGGAGCCGAGGCTGCAAAGCGACGACATCACCGGTTTGCAGCAGGCAGCCATCAGCGGCCTGGGTATCGTGGCCTTGCCGGGTTATATCTGCCAGGCAGCTGTGCGGTCTGGAGCCTTGCGACGCGTACTGCCACAATGGCTGGCGGGCGATTCGACCATCACCGCGCTCATTCCTTCTCGGCAAGGACTCTTGCCTTCAGTACGCGCGTTTCTCGATCACCTGGCCCGAGAATTCCCGAAAAAGGTCTTGATGTAGATCGTCCATTGCCTTGGACGCTGAATCCTGAAATGGACGGCTTCTCGGTTTCCGGGTTCGCCTCTAGATTGCCCCCCAACAGGACACCAATCAGAGGGCCGTATCATGAATCACATCACCAGGCTTGAACCCGACACACTCGCCAGCCCACGACTGGGTCAGATCGTCTCGGGTGTCACTCACACCATCGGCGAAGGCTTCACCGCTCTGCATTTCTCTGAGGACATGTTTGCCACCCGTATGGACCCGCTGCTTATGGTGGACCACTTCGTCATGACCGCGCCCACTTTCGCACCGCATCTTCATGCCGGGATTTCTGCCGTCACGGTGATGTTCGAGGATTCAGAAGGCAACTTGCTGAACCGTGACACCCTGGGGCACAACCTCGCACTCAAAGCTGGTGACCTGTACTGGCTGGCAGCCGCGAGTGGCGCGGTTCACGAGGAAGTCCCTGAAGCAAATGCTCGCACCCATGCTCTGCAAGTGTTCGTTAATCTCCCGAGCCATCTCAAGCTGACACCCGCGCGTACGCTTCATGTACCGGCACAACAGGTACCGATCATTCAGGCACCCGGACACCGCGTTCGGGTGGTACTGGGACGCAGTGGCGATGTCATCGGAGCGGAGGGCACGCCAGAGCCGCTAACCTTGCTCGACGGTTCCCTGCAAGCCGACGGCGTATTTGCTCATACGCTTGCTGAAGGCTTTCAAGCCTGGATTTATGCAGTCAGCGGTACATTGACGGTTCACTGCAATGCAGAGGAGCAGAGCATACCCGCGGGCCACTCCACAACCGTGAGCGCTGGCGCGCAAGTCGAACTAAGGATGACTTCGAGCGAACCGTGCCACTTCGTGCTCATCGCTGGCAGCCCCATCGGTGAACCTTTCATCAAATACGGCCCTCTGGTGATGACAACCGAGGAAGACATCCGTCGCACTCTCGTCAAATACGCCAAAGGCGGCTTCGGACAAATCCCGAGCTGACACACTCTCTAAGCCGCCCTCGGGCGTCCTGCAGATACGCGGCCATCGCTGGTTGCGCTGGCGCAATAAAAAAGCCCCGGATGCTTATGCACCGGGGCTTTCAGGGTAAAACTTTACATCAAGTATCTGAGCCGTATCCTAGAACGGAATATCGTCATCAAAGCTGTCGAAGTCGGCTGCTGGCTGCGGTGCCGCCTGCTGTGGCGCTGGACGCGACTCACGCTGTGGCTGCTGGCTTGGCTGCGGACGGGACTGCTGTGGACGCGGTGCCGAGTTGGACATGCCGCCCTGGCCCTGTTGGTCGCCCTGTGGACGGCCGCCCAGCAGTTGCATGGTGCCTTGCATGTCGACCACGATTTCTGTGGTGTAACGCTTGATGCCGTCTTTTTCCCACTCGCGGGTCTGCAGTTTGCCTTCGATGTAGACCTGCGAACCTTTGCGCAAGTATTCACCGGCGATCTCTGCAACCTTGCCGAACATCGACACACGGTGCCATTCGGTTTTCTCGACCTTCTGGCCGGTCTGCTTGTCGGTCCACTGTTCGCTGGTCGCCAGACTCAGGTTGGTCACGGCGTTACCGTTAGGCAAGTAGCGAACTTCGGGATCCTGGCCGCATGTACCGACCAATATGACTTTGTTAACCCCACGGGCCATAACGTTCTCCTAGGCTGGGCGCGCTGTCGGCACTGGGTTTACCAGTTGCTCGAGCGTCGCGCGATCCAATAGTTCGGTGTCCAATTTGATGTAAATGGCCGCCTCTTCCGCGACCACGACTGCATCTGTTACCCCTACGACGGCCTTCAGGCGCTCGACCAGACCGCTTTCACGGATCGCCTCGGGCGATAGCGGCAAACGCAGACTTGTGA
The DNA here is from genome assembly GCF_002699915.1 of Pseudomonas sp. ICMP 8385. Taxonomy (NCBI): domain Bacteria; kingdom Pseudomonadati; phylum Pseudomonadota; class Gammaproteobacteria; order Pseudomonadales; family Pseudomonadaceae; genus Pseudomonas; species Pseudomonas sp. ICMP 8385. Next base: position 29,768 of record NZ_LKBY01000105.1, read on the forward strand.
CGTAGGGAGGTTCGCGCATGGTAACAGCAAAGACCAGCCAAAGTGCAGCCAGCCCGGCACATCCGAGGAACACAACCGACAAACCGCCATGCTGGAACATCCAGCCGCCCATGATGCCGCCCAGCGCCGAGCCGAGGAACTGGCTGGTGGAATACACCCCCATGGCCGTGCCCTTGCCGCCGGCCGGTGAAACTTTACTGATCAGCGAAGGCAGTGACGCCTCCAGCAGGTTGAACGCGGTGAAAAACACCACCGTGCCGATTACCAGCGCCCGTAGGCTGTCGCCGAACTGCCAGAAGAATAGTTCAGTGAGCATCAATGTCGCGACGGCGCCGAGCAAAACTCGTTTCATTTTGCGTTTCTTCTCGCCGTAGATGATGAACGGGATCATGGCGAAGAACGAAATCAGCAACGCGGTCAGGTACACCCACCAGTGCTCCTCCTTGGGCAACCCGGCTTTTTCCACCAGCGCCAGGGGCAAGGCGACGAAACTGCACATCAACATCGCGTGCAATACGAAGATACCTAAATCCAAGCGCAGCAGGTCCGGGTGCTTGAGCGTCGGGAGCAGCGCCTGCTTCGCCACACCCGACTCGCGGTGCTGCAGCGGCCCGGTGGAGCGCGGCACCATAAAGGCCACGACCAGGATGCCGAACAGCGCCATGCCGCCGGTGGCCAGGAACAAGCCGTGCAAGCCAAAGGCGCGGGTCAGCAGGGGGCCGACCACCATGGCCACGGCAAACGACAAGCCGATGGTCATGCCAATCATGGCCATGGCCTTGGTGCGATGTTGTTCGCGGGTCAGGTCCGACAGCAGCGCCATCACCGCCGCGGAAATCGCCCCGGCACCTTGCAGGATGCGCCCGGCGATCACGCCCCAGATCGAATCGGCATTGGCTGCCAACACGCTGCCCAGGGCGAAGACGATCAGCCCCAGGTAGATCACCGGCCGGCGGCCAATGCGGTCGGAAATGATCCCGAACGGGATCTGGAAAATCGCCTGGGTCAGGCCATAGGCACCAATCGCCAGGCCGATCAGGGCCGGGGTCGCGCCGGCGAGGTCCATGCCATAGGTCGCCAGCACCGGCAACACCATAAACATACCCAGCATACGGAAGGCGAACACCAGGGCCAGACCGCTTGCCGCTCGGGTCTCGCCGCTACTCATGCGTTCGCTGTGGGGATCGTGCATGGAAAAACCTCGTGTGAACCGGCGGCGATTCTACCAGTCCCATCGATTGAGAGGGTATATGCGGCGCTTTGCCGCGTGGCTTTCATGTCAGGCTGCAAGCGGCCTTTTGGCAGTGTATATTCATCCAGTCTTTAGCCGTATACTCCTGCATTATTTACGCCCGCCGTGCGAGGCCATCTTGGACAAGATCCTGATTCGTGGGGCTAGAACCCACAACCTGAAGAACATCGACCTGACCCTGCCCCGGGACAAACTGATTGTCATCACCGGCTTGTCCGGGTCCGGCAAGTCATCACTGGCGTTCGATACGCTGTATGCCGAAGGTCAGCGGCGTTATGTGGAGTCGCTGTCGGCTTATGCCCGGCAGTTCCTGTCGATGATGGAAAAGCCTGATGTCGACACCATTGAAGGCCTGTCGCCAGCCATTTCCATCGAACAGAAGTCCACCTCCCACAACCCGCGCTCCACCGTGGGCACCATCACCGAAATCTACGATTACCTGCGCTTGCTGTACGCACGCGTCGGCATCCCGCGCTGCCCGGATCACGACATCCCCCTGGAAGCCCAGACCGTCAGCCAGATGGTCGACCTGGTGCTGGCCCAGCCGGAAGGCGCCAAGCTGATGCTGCTGGCCCCGGTGATTCGCGAGCGCAAGGGCGAGCACTTGTCGGTCTTTGAAGAGCTGCGCGCCCAGGGTTTTGTCCGCGCCCGCATCAACGGCAAGCTGTATGAGTTGGATGAAGCGCCGAAGCTGGATAAACAGAAGAAGCACACCATCGATGTAGTGGTCGACCGGTTCAAGGTGCGCGCCGATCTGCAGCAACGCCTGGCGGAGTCGTTCGAGACCGCATTGAAGCTGGCGGATGGTATCGCCCTGATGGCGCCGATGGACGACGAGCCGGGCGAAGAGATCATCTTCTCCGCGCGCTTTGCCTGCCCGATCTGCGGCCATGCCATCAGCGAGCTGGAGCCCAAGCTGTTCTCCTTCAACAACCCGGCCGGCGCCTGCCCGACCTGTGATGGCCTGGGGGTCAAGCAGTTCTTCGATATCAAGCGCCTGGTCAATGGCGACCTGACGCTGGCGGAGGGCGCAATACGCGGCTGGGACCGACGCAATGTGTATTACTTCCAGATGCTCGGGTCGTTGGCCGCCCACTATAAATTCAGCCTGGAAGTGCCGTTCAACGAGTTGCCGGCCGAGCAACAGAAAGTCATCCTGCATGGCAGCGGCTCGCAGAACGTCGACTTCAAGTACCTCAATGACCGTGGCGATATCGTCAAGCGCTCCCACCCGTTCGAGGGCATCGTGCCTAACCTGGAACGGCGCTACCGGGAAACCGAGTCGGCCAGCGTGCGCGAGGAGTTGGCCAAGTTCCTCAGCACCCAGCCCTGCCCGGATTGCCGCGGCACCCGCTTGCGTCGCGAAGCCCGCCACGTATGGGTCGGCGAGAAGACCCTGCCGGCGGTGACCAACCTGCCGATCGGCGATGCCTGCGAATACTTCGGCGTACTGAAGCTGACCGGGCGCCGCGGCGAGATTGCCGACAAGATCCTCAAGGAAATCCGCGAGCGCCTGCAGTTCCTGGTCAACGTGGGCCTGGACTACCTGTCCCTGGATCGCAGTGCCGACACCCTGTCCGGCGGCGAGGCCCAGCGCATTCGCCTGGCCAGCCAGATCGGTGCCGGCCTGGTGGGCGTGCTGTACATCCTCGACGAACCCTCCATCGGCCTGCATCAGCGCGACAACGATCGCTTGCTGGGCACGCTCAAGCACCTACGGGATATCGGCAACACGGTGATCGTGGTCGAGCATGATGAGGATGCCATTCGCCTGGCGGACTACGTCGTCGATATCGGCCCCGGTGCGGGCGTGCATGGCGGCCATATTGTTGCCCAGGGCACACCGGCCGAAGTCATGGCCCACCCGGACTCATTGACCGGCAAATACTTGTCTGGCCGGGTGAAAATCGAAGTGCCGGTCAAACGTACGCCACGTAACAAAAAACAGGCGCTGCACCTCAAGGGCGCGCGCGGCAACAACCTGCGCAATGTCGATCTGGAAATCCCTCTGGGCCTGCTGACCTGCGTGACCGGTGTATCCGGCTCAGGCAAGTCGACGCTGATCAACAACACCCTGTTCCCCCTCAGCGCCACCGCATTGAACGGTGCCACCACCCTGGAAGCTGCCGCCCATGACAGCATCAAGGGCCTGGAGCTGCTGGACAAGGTGGTGGATATCGACCAGAGCCCGATTGGTCGTACCCCCCGCTCCAACCCGGCGACCTATACCGGGCTGTTCACGCCCATACGCGAACTGTTTGCCGGCGTGCCGGAGTCCCGCTCCCGGGGTTATGGGCCTGGGCGTTTCTCCTTCAACGTCAAGGGCGGGCGCTGCGAGGCGTGCCAGGGCGACGGCTTGATCAAGGTCGAGATGCACTTTTTGCCGGACATCTACGTGCCGTGCGATGTGTGCAAGAGCAAGCGCTACAACCGCGAAACCCTGGAGATCAAATACAAGGGCAAGAACATCCATGAAACCCTCGAGATGACCATCGAGGAAGCGCGGGTGTTCTTTGATGCAGTGCCAGCCCTGGCACGCAAGCTCCAGACCCTGATGGACGTGGGCTTGTCGTATATCAAGCTAGGGCAGTCGGCGACTACGCTGTCCGGTGGTGAGGCGCAGCGGGTGAAGCTGTCCCGCGAGCTGTCCAAGCGCGATACCGGCAAGACCCTGTATATCCTCGATGAGCCGACCACCGGTTTACACTTCGCGGATATCCAGCAATTGCTCGACGTACTGCATCGTTTGCGCGACCACGGCAATACCGTAGTGGTGATCGAGCACAACCTGGATGTGATCAAGACAGCCGACTGGCTGGTGGACCTGGGGCCGGAAGGCGGTTCCAAGGGTGGGCAGATTATTGCGGTGGGTACGCCGGAGCAGGTTTCGGAGATGCCGCAGTCCCACACTGGCTACTATCTGAAGCCGTTGCTGGCGCGCGACCGGGCCTGAGTTTTCGGGCCCAACAAAAAGCCCCTGTCACCGCTACGGTGACAGGGGCTTTTTTATGCCGGCGGAATCAGAACTGCGATTGCAGGTAGTTTTCCAGGCCGATCAACTTGATCAGACCCAACTGCTTTTCCAGCCAATAAGTGTGATCTTCTTCGGTATCGTTCAACTGTACGCGCAGGATTTCCCGGGTCACATAGTCGTTGTGCTTTTCGCAAAGCTCAATGCCCTTGCAGAGCGCAGCGCGAACCTTGTATTCCAGGCGCAAGTCGCTGGCGAGCATCTCAGGCACGGTGGTGCCGGTATCCAGGTCGTCAGGACGCATACGCGGCGTGCCTTCGAGCATCAGGATACGGCGCATCAGTGCGTCGGCGTGCTGTGCCTCTTCTTCCATTTCGTGGTTGATACGCTCGTAGAGCTCGGTAAAGCCCCAGTCTTCGTACATACGCGAGTGGATGAAATATTGGTCACGAGCTGCCAGTTCGCCCGTCAGCAACGTGTTGAGGTAATCGATTACGTCGGGGTGACCTTGCATCGCCCTACATCTCCCTGCTTGAAAGGCTGTAGTTTGAACCAAGCGGACCCGCAGGTCACGGGATGAACGGCATAAAAGTGAAGTTTTTCGGAGAAAAGTAGCTGAAATAACGCAAAAACCGCCCAAATGAGGGCGGTTCTGCTTATCACTTAGAGTTAGTTAAGCGATACACCCAGTGCCGTTGCGATCCCTTCTCCATAAGCCGGATCGGCCTTGAAGAAGTGCTGCAACTGACGCTGAACCACATCGCTGGAAACACCCGCCATCGCACCGGCGATGTTGTTGATCAACAGCGCTTTTTGCTCAGCATTCATCAGGCGGAACAACGCACCGGCGTGGCTGTAGTAGTCAGTGTCTTCGCGGTGATCGTAGCGATCCGCCACACCACTGAGGGCCAGGGCAGGTTCTGCGTACTGCGGAGCCTGTTTGGGCGCATCGCTGTAGCTGTTGGGCTCGTAGTTGGGAGCCGCGCCACCGTTGCTGCCAAACGCCATGGAGCCATCGCGCTGGTAGTTGTTGACCGGGCTGCGCGAAGCATTCACCGGCAGGTGCTGGTGGTTGGTACCAATACGATAGCGGTGTGCGTCAGCGTAAGCGAACACGCGACCTTGCAGCATGCGATCCGGCGACAAACCGACACCAGGCACCATGTTGCTTGGACCGAACGCGGCCTGCTCCACTTCGGCGAAGTAGTTCTGCGGGTTGCGGTTCAACTCCAGTTCCCCCACTTCAATCAGCGGGAATTCTTTCTGCGACCAGGTTTTGGTCACGTCGAAAGGGTTCTCGTAATGAGCGTTGGCCTGGGCCTCGGTCATGATCTGGATGCACACCCGCCATTTTGGGAAGTCACCGCGCTCAATGGCCTCGAACAGATCGCGCTGGGCTTAATCCGGGTCGGTGCCGGCAAGGCGTGCAGCATCGGCAGGCGCCAGGTTCTTGATGCCTTGCTTGGTCTTGTAGTGCCACTTGACCCAGTGACGCTCACCCTTGGCGCTGATCAGGCTGTAGGTGTGACTACCAAAGCCGTGCATATGACGATAGCCGTCCGGGATGCCACGGTCCGAGAACAAGATGGTGACCTGGTGCAGCGCCTCAGGCGAATGCGACCAGAAGTCCCACTTCATCTGCGCACTTTTCAGATTGCTTTGCGGCAAACGCTTTTGGGTGTGGATAAAGTCCGGGAATTTCAGCGGGTCACGGATGAAGAAGATCGGGGTGTTATTGCCCACGATGTCCCAGTTCCCTTCTTCGGTGTAGAACTTCAGGGCGAAACCACGTGGGTCGCGCTCAGTATCAGCCGAGCCGCGCTCACCGCCGACTGTCGAGAAACGCAAGAAGGTCGGAGTCTGCTTGCCAACCGCTTCAAACAGTTTGGCACTGGTGTAGCGGGTGATGTCTTTGGTCACCGTGAATGTGCCATACGCGCCCGAGCCTTTGGCGTGTACACGACGCTCTGGGATGTTTTCACGGTTGAAGTGGGCAAGCTTCTCGAGCAGGTGAAAATCGTCGAGCAGCAGCGGGCCACGCGGGCCAGCGGAACGGGAGTTCTGGTTATCCGCGACGGGAGCACCGCTGGCGGTTGTAAGGGTTTTATTCTGGCTCATGCTCAATCTCCTCAGGTCAGTCATGGAACTGCCGGCTAATCGGCTTGGAGAGAGTATTGACCAGGAAGATGACACCATCAAATTTATTAAATCATGCACATCGATAGTTAATTACTAACGAAATTCTGATTCAAATAGCCAAAGCCAAACAGGCCACTGGCCGTGGAACCGGTATTGGTACATTTGCTAAAGATTCCTTGGGGGCTCAGAAATAATTTTTAGGTACCCGAACTCATATACTCAGGCCCCACCCCAGAAAAGTCATGGCACACAATGATGAAAATAAATTTGATGGGATTGATGTTCTTAACCTTCAGTATTCCGGCTCTGGCAGCTCCTGCAGCCCCGTCCATTGACGTCACATTCGGTAAGCCTACCCATATCCACCACCTGACCTATCAGAAGCTTTATGACGCCAAACCCTTCAAGGAAGCGACGCTTTATTACTATGAGAATGGGTTATACAAAATCATTTCTCCGGGTGAAGAGCACTATGGCGTCTATGTCGTGAAAGGCTCCTTCGCAGATCAAGACTACGCCATCAGTTATATCTCACTCCCCTCAGAGGACTGGTACGGAAATGTGGCGCTGCATGACCTGACATTTAATGCCAAGACCGGCATCTTCGGACAGCAAGCTCACATCCCCAGCGACCAGAACATCCCCAAGCAGGACGGCACCTTCCTGCTCGAGAAGAATCAGGAAGCGGACCCTCGTTCGATCAAGTGGCCTGTTGCCGCTCGACAATAAGCATCATCCCCACAACCGGATGCTTTTCCATCGCCCACAAAAAACCGGGCACTAGGCCCGGTTTTTCGTAGCAGACTGTCGTCTTACTCGGCGGATACAGCTTCGCCAGCAGTAGCACGATCAACCAACTCGACGTACGCCATAGGCGCGTTGTCGCCAGTGCGGAAACCGCACTTGAGGATGCGCAGGTAGCCACCCTCACGGGTAGCATAACGCTTGCCCAGGTCGTTGAAGAGCTTACCAACGATAGCTTTCGAGCGAGTACGGTCGAAAGCCAAACGGCGGTTAGCCAGGCTGTCTGTCTTGGCCAAAGTGATCAGCGGCTCAGCAACGCGACGCAGTTCTTTGGCTTTCGGCAGTGTAGTTTTGATCAGCTCGTGCTCGAACAGCGACACCGCCATGTTTTGAAACATGGCCTTGCGGTGCGAGCTGGTACGGCTCAGGTGACGACCACTTTTACGATGACGCATGGTTCATTCCTTACCAAACTCACGTTCGGTGATTACGACGATCAGGCAGTCGCCTTGTCGTCCTTCTTAAGACTTGCAGGCGGCCAGTTGTCGAGGCGCATGCCGAGGGACAGACCGCGGGAGGCCAGAACGTCCTTGATTTCAGTCAAGGATTTCTTGCCCAGGTTCGGAGTCTTCAACAGTTCTACTTCGGTACGCTGAATCAGGTCACCGATGTAGTAAATGTTTTCCGCCTTAAGGCAGTTAGCCGAACGTACAGTCAGTTCCAGATCGTCAACCGGGCGAAGCAGGATCGGATCGATCTCGTCTTCCTGCTCGATTACCACTGGTTCGCTGTCACCCTTGAGGTCGACGAACGCAGCCAACTGCTGTTGCAGGATGGTTGCAGCGCGGCGAATAGCCTCTTCAGGATCCAGAGTACCGTTGGTTTCCAGATCAATAACCAGCTTGTCCAGGTTAGTACGCTGCTCGACACGGGCGTTTTCCACCACGTATGCGATACGGCGAACCGGGCTGAACGAAGAGTCAAGCTGCAAGCGACCAATGCTGCGGCTTTCGTCTTCATCGCTCTGACGCGAGTCGGCCGGTTCATAACCACGACCACGAGCTACGGTGAGCTTCATGTTCAGGGCGCCGTTAGACGCCAGGTTAGCGATTACGTGATCGGGGTTAACGATCTCGACATCATGATCCAGCTGAATATCGGCAGCGGTAACCACCCCCGAACCCTTCTTCGACAAGGTCAGCGTAACTTCGTCACGGCCGTGCAGCTTGATAGCCAGACCTTTAAGGTTCAACAGGATTTCAATTACGTCTTCCTGTACACCTTCGATGGCGCTGTACTCGTGGAGCACACCGTCAATCTCGGCCTCGACTACTGCACAGCCGGGCATTGAGGACAACAGGATGCGGCGCAGCGCGTTGCCCAGGGTGTGGCCAAAACCACGCTCGAGAGGCTCGAGAGTGATCTTGGCGCGGGTTGGACTGACAACCTGCACATCAATGTGGCGGGGTGTCAGGAACTCATTTACCGAAATCTGCATGGATGCACCTATTTTCTAGCCCTTACTTGGAGTAGAGCTCGACAATCAGGCTTTCGTTGATGTCGGCGGACAGATCACTGCGAGCAGGAACGTTCTTGAAAACGCCCGACTTCTTCTCAGTGTCTACTTCTACCCATTCTACGCGGCCACGTTGGGCACACAGATCGAGAGCTTGGACAATGCGAAGTTGGTTTTTTGCTTTCTCGCGAATCGCGACCACGTCACCAGCACGAACCTGGTAGGACGGGACGTTAACGGTTTGGCCGTTTACGCTGACGGATTTGTGCGATACCAGCTGACGGGATTCGGCACGAGTAGAACCAAAGCCCATACGGTATACAACGTTGTCCAGACGGCATTCGAGCAGTTGCAGCAGGTTTTCACCGGTTGCACCTTTCTTGCCAGCAGCTTCTTTGTAGTAGCCGCTGAACTGACGCTCGAGAACGCCGTAGATACGACGGACCTTCTGCTTTTCACGCAGTTGGGTGCCGTAGTCGGACTGGCGACCGCGGCGTTGGCCGTGGATACCAGGTGCTGCTTCAATGTTGCACTTCGATTCGATCGCGCGCACGCCGCTCTTCAGAAAGAGATCGGTGCCTTCGCGACGAGCGAGTTTGCATTTTGGACCAATGTAACGAGCCATTCTTTACAATCTCCTGGATTACACGCGGCGCTTCTTCGGCGGACGGCACCCGTTGTGCGGGATTGGCGTCACGTCGGTGATGCTGGCGATCTTATAGCCACAGCCGTTCAAAGCACGGACAGCAGACTCACGACCTGGACCTGGACCCTTGACGTTAACGTCGAGGTTTTTCAGGCCATATTCCAGCGCAGCTTGACCAGCACGTTCAGCAGCTACTTGAGCAGCAAACGGGGTGGACTTGCGGGAACCGCGGAAACCCGAACCACCGGAGGTAGCCCAAGAAAGCGCGTTACCTTGACGGTCGGTGATGGTCACGATGGTATTGTTAAAAGACGCATGGATGTGGGCGATGCCATCAACCACTGTCTTTTTAACTTTTTTACGAGGACGAGCAGCAGGTTTTGCCATGATAATTTTCCTGTCGATTCGCTGGGGCGATTACTTGCGGATCGGCTTACGCGGACCTTTACGGGTACGCGCGTTAGTCTTGGTACGCTGACCGCGCACTGGAAGACCACGACGATGACGCAGACCGCGATAGCAACCGAGGTCCATCAAACGCTTGATTTTCATGTTGATTTCGCGACGCAGGTCACCTTCAGTGGTGAACTTCGCCACTTCGCCACGCAGCGATTCAATCTGCTCGTCGCTCAGATCCTTGATCTTAGCGGCTGGGTTTACCCCAGCAACTGCGCAAATTTTCTGCGCAGTAGTGCGACCAACACCATAGATGTAGGTCAGCGAGATAACAGTGTGCTTGTTATCTGGAATGTTAACGCCTGCAATACGGGCCATTCAGTGGGACTCCAATTGACAGCTACCTACGCCCCGGAAGCCAAGAAATAGGGCGCGAGATAATATCGCTGTAATAACAAATAATCAACCCGGCAGCGCACTAGCTGCCGGGCTTCAAGCGGATCACACTCAGCCTTGGCGCTGTTTGTGACGCGGTTCCGCGCTGCAAATTACTCGAACAACACCTTCGCGGCGAATAATCTTGCAGTTACGGCACAGCTTTTTCACCGATGCACGAACTTTCATCACCAACTCCTCGAACCTTATGGGGTACTCAGCGCAACATGCCGCTGCCGTAGCCCTTCAGGTTGGCTTTCTTCATCAGGGATTCGTACTGGTGCGAAACGAGGTGCGATTGTACTTGGGACATGAAGTCCATCACAACCACGACGACGATCAGCAACGAGGTCCCGCCAAGGTAGAACGGAACGTTTGCTGCAACCACCAGGAACTGGGGCAACAAGCACACGGCCGTCATATATAGAGCACCGAACAGGGTCAAACGGGTCAGAACGCCATCAATGTAGCGTGCCGACTGCTCGCCTGGACGAATACCCGGAATAAAGGCACCGGACTTCTTCAGGTTTTCCGCTACGTCTTTCGGATTGAACATCAACGCCGTATAGAAGAAGCAGAAGAAAATAATCCCTGCACTAAACAGCAGAATATTCAACGGCTGACCAGGAGCGATCGACTGCGAGATGTCCTGCAACCAGCCCATACCTTCAGACTGACCGAACCAGGCACCCAACGAAGCCGGAAACAGCAAAATGCTGCTCGCGAAGATAGCAGGAATTACACCGGCCATATTCACTTTCAGCGGCAAGTGGCTGGTCTGCGCGGCGAAGACCTTGCGGCCCTGCTGACGCTTGGCGTAGTGAACAGCAATACGACGCTGGCCACGCTCAATGAACACCACAAAACCGATAATCGCTACTGCCAGCAAACCGATGGCAACCAAGGCGAAGATATTGATATCACCCTGACGTGCAGACTCGAAAGACTGCCCGATTGCCCTCGGAAGACCGGCGACGATACCTGCGAAAATCAACATCGAGATACCGTTGCCAACACCACGCTCAGTAATCTGCTCACCCAGCCACATCATGAACATCGCACCAGCCACAAACGTGGTTACCGCGACGAAATGGAAGCCAAAGTCACCAGTGAACGCTACGCCCTGCCCTGCCAGGCCAATGGACATGCCAATCGCCTGGACAAGAGCAAGAACGACAGTGAGGTAGCGGGTGTACTGGCTAATCTTGCGACGACCAGCTTCACCTTCCTTCTTCAACTGCTCCAGCTGCGGGCTGACGGCGCTCATCAACTGCATGATGATCGATGCCGAAATGTACGGCATGATCCCCAGTGCAAAGATGCTCATCCGCTCCAGCGCGCCGCCGGAAAACATGTTGAACAAGCTAAGAATGGTCCCCTCATTCTGTCGAAACAGGTCTGCGAGTCGGTCCGGGTTGATACCTGGAACCGGGATGTGTGCGCCTATTCGGTAGACGATAATCGCCAGGAACAGAAAACGCAGACGAGCCCAAAGTTCAGACATACCGCCTTTGCCGAGCGCTGAGAGAGCACCTTGCTTAGCCATTTATTCCTCGAACTTGCCGCCAGCTGCTTCGATAGCCGAACGCGCACCTTTGGTGGCGCCGATTCCCTTGCCGATAGTGACAGCGCGAGTCACTTCACCGGACAGCATGATTTTCACACGCTGTACGTTGACGTTGATCACGTTGGCATCTTTCAGGGTCTGCACGGTAACGATGTCGCCTTCCACTTTAGCCAGCTCGGACAAACGCACTTCTGCGCGATCCATGGCCTTCAGGGAAACGAAACCGAACTTCGGCAGGCGACGATGCAGCGGCTGTTGACCGCCTTCAAAGCCTGGAGCGATGGTGCCACCGGAGCGGGAGGTCTGACCTTTGTGGCCACGGCCACCAGTCTTACCCAAACCGCTACCGATACCACGGCCCGGACGATGCTTTTCGCGACGGGAACCCGGCGCTGGACTCAGATCATTGAGTTTCATCGATTAACCCTCGACACGCAGCATGTAGTAAGCCTTGTTGATCATCCCGCGATTCTCGGGAGTATCCTGGACTTCTACAGTGTGACCGATGCGACGCAGACCCAAACCCTTAACGCACAATTTGTGGTTAGGGATGCGGCCGGTCATGCTTTTGATCAGCGTTACTTTAACGGTAGCCATGATCAGAAGATCTCCTTGACGCTTTTGCCACGCTTGGCGGCAATGGATTCAGGAGATTGCATAGCTTTCAAACCCTTGAAAGTGGCGTGAACCACGTTTACAGGGTTAGTCGAGCCGTAGCACTTGGCCAGAACGTTCTGAACGCCAGCAACCTCGAGGACAGCACGCATAGCGCCGCCAGCGATGATACCGGTACCTTCAGAAGCAGGCTGCATGTACACCTTCGAAGCGCCGTGAGCGGACTTCATTGCGTACTGCAGAGTGGTGCCGTTCAGGTCAACTTGGATCATGTTGCGACGAGCAGCTTCCATTGCCTTCTGGATCGCAGCAGGCACTTCACGCGACTTGCCACGGCCGAAGCCAACACGGCCCTTGCCATCACCTACCACGGTCAACGCGGTGAAGGTGAAGATACGGCCGCCTTTAACGGTTTTGGCTACGCGGTTAACTTGAACCAGCTTCTCAATGTAGCCTTCGTCGCGCTTTTGGTCGTTATTTGACATAACTTAGAACTCCAGCCCAGCTTCACGAGCAGCATCAGCCAGCGCTTTAACGCGGCCGTGGTACTTGAAGCCAGAGCGGTCGAAAGCCACTTGCGAGACGCCAGCGGCCTTAGCACGCGTAGCGACCAGCTGGCCAACCTTAGTGGCCGCGTCGATGTTGCCAGTGGCACCATCACGCAGTTCTTTATCCAAAGTCGAGGCGCTTGCCAGGACTTTGTTGCCGTCGGCCGAGATGACCTGGGCGTAGATGTGCTGCGACGAGCGGAACACGCAGAGACGCACGACTTCGAGTTCGTGCATTTTCAGGCGTGCTTTGCGAGCGCGACGCAGTCGAGTAACTTTTTTGTCGGTCATTTGCTATGCCCTACTTCTTCTTGGCTTCTTTACGACGGACGACTTCGTCCGCGTAGCGCACACCTTTGCCTTTGTACGGCTCTGGTGGACGGAAGTCGCGGATCTCGGCAGCCACTTGACCTACCAGCTGCTTATCGATGCCCTTGATCAGGATATCGGTCTGGCTAGGAGTTTCAGCGGTGATGCCTTCCGGCAGTTCGTAATCCACTGGGTGCGAGAAGCCAAGGGCCAGGTTCAAAACCGTGCCTTTTGCTTGCGCTTTGTAACCAACACCGACCAGCTGGAGCTTACGCTCGAAGCCTTGGCTTACGCCTTGGACCATGTTGTTTACCAACGCACGCGTGGTACCGGCCATTGCGCGAGTTTGTTGATCGCCATTGCGAGCAGCGAAACGCAGCTCACCAGCTTCTTCAACGATCTCAACGGACGAATGGATGTTCAGTTCAAGAGTACCCTTGGCACCCTTCACCGAAAGCTGTTGGCCTGCGAATTTTACTTCGACACCGGCTGGCAGCTTAACGGGGTTCTTAGCGACGCGAGACATGCTTATCCCCCCTTAGAACACAGTGCAAAGAACTTCGCCGCCGACACCGGCAGCGCGCGCAGCACGATCCGTCATCACACCTTTGTTGGTGGAGACGATAGACACACCGAGACCGCCACGAACTTTCGGCAGATCTTCAACGGACTTGTACTGACGCAGGCCTGGACGGCTAACGCGCTTCACTTCCTCGATGACCGGACGGCCTTCGAAGTACTTCAGCTCGATGGACAGCAGTGGCTTGATTTCGCTGCTGATCTGATAACCCGCAATGTAGCCTTCGTCTTTCAGGACTTTGGCAACAGCTACCTTCAACGTGGAAGATGGCATGCTTACGACGGACTTTTCAGCCATCTGGGCATTACGGATACGAGTTAGCATGTCCGCTAACGGGTCCTGCATACTCATGGGCTAGACGCTCCTAATACAAAAAAATTAGCCTTGCGGCTACATATGTCACCGAGAATCTCCGGGCATAAAACACACGGGCTCAGGCGAGCCGCGTATTTTAGACACACTCCGGAAATGAAACAAGCCCCAAAAGGGGCTTGTTCCAGTTTCTAGGCCACCGGCGGTCAGTATCTTGCGATCCTGGCCACCGAGACGTCGAAAGTACTTACCAGCTGGCTTTGACCAGACCTGGTACGTCACCACGCATAGCCGCTTCACGCAGTTTGTTACGGCCGAGGCCGAACTTGCGGTAAACGCCGTGTGGACGACCGGTCAGGCGGCAGCGGTTACGCATGCGCGAGGCGCTTGCGTCACGTGGCTGCTTCTGCAGAGCTACTGTAGCTTCCCAACGCGCTTCTGGACTTGCGTTCAGATCAACGATGATAGCTTTCAGTGCTGCACGCTTCTTGGCGTACTTGGCAACCGTGAGCTGACGCTTCAGCTCGCGGTTTTTCATGCTCATCTTGGCCATGGTCCTACTCCAATCAGTTGCGGAACGGGAATTTGAACGCACGCAGCAGAGCGCGGCCTTCATCATCGTTCTTGGCAGTGGTGGTCAGGGTGATGTCCAGACCGCGGAGAGCATCGATCTTGTCGTAGTCGATTTCCGGGAAGATGATCTGCTCTTTCACGCCCATGCTGTAGTTACCACGACCATCGAAGGACTTGGCATTCAGGCCGCGGAAGTCGCGAACCCGAGGCAGGGAGATCGACAGCAGACGATCCAGGAACTCGTACATACGCTCACGGCGCAGAGTCACTTTGACGCCGATCGGCCAACCTTCACGGACTTTAAAGCCAGCGATGGATTTCCGAGCGTAAGTCACAACGACTTTTTGACCGGTGATCTTTTCCAGGTCAGCAACAGCGTGCTCGATGACTTTTTTGTCGCCGATCGCTTCGCCCAGACCCATGTTCAGGGTGATTTTGGTAACGCGCGGAACTTCCATCACGTTCGAAAGCTTAAGTTCTTCCTTAAGCTTCGGAGCGATTTCCTTCCGGTAAATCTCTTTTAGTCGTGCCATGGTCTTATCTACCTAGCAGTGTTCAAGCATCAACCGCTTTTTGGGTCGACTTGAAGACACGAATTTTCTTACCGTCTTCTACTTTGAAACCAACGCGGTCAGCCTTGTTGGTTTCGCCGTTGAAGATGGCGACGTTAGAAGCGTGCAATGGCGCTTCTTTCTCGACGATACCGCCCTGTACGCCCGACGCGGGGTTAGGCTTGGTATGACGCTTGACCAGGTTCAGACCACCAATGACCAGACGGTCATCAGCAAGAACCTTCAGCACCTTACCGCGCTTACCTTTGTCTTTGCCGGCGATCACGATGATCTCGTCGTCACGACGAATCTTTTGCATGTCGGATCTCCTTACAGCACTTCTGGGGCGAGCGAGACGATCTTCATGAACTTCTCAGTACGAAGTTCACGGGTCACTGGCCCAAAGATACGGGTGCCGATCGGCTCTTGCTTGTTGTTCAGAAGAACAGCAGCGTTGCCATCAAAGCGGATAATGGAGCCATCAGCACGACGTACGCCGTGACGAGTGCGGACTACAACAGCAGTCATCACTTGGCCTTTTTTCACTTTACCGCGAGGAATTGCTTCCTTGACGGTAACTTTGATGATGTCACCGATACCAGCGTAACGACGATGGGAGCCACCCAGCACCTTGATGCACATAACACGGCGAGCGCCGCTGTTATCGGCCACATCGAGCATGGATTGAGTCTGAATCATATAATTTCTCCGACCCCTAGTCCTTAGACTTCCACAGCGCGTTCGAGAACATCAACCAGTGCCCAAGACTTGGTCTTGGCCAGCGGACGAGTTTCACGAATAGTGACTTTGTCGCCGATGTGGCACTGGTTGGTTTCGTCGTGCGCGTGCAGCTTAGTCGAACGCTTAACATATTTACCGTAGATCGGGTGCTTAACGCGACGCTCGATCAAAACGGTGATGGTTTTGTCCATCTTGTCGCTGACAACACGGCCAGTCAGCGTACGGACAGTCTTTTCGGCTTCAGCCATGATCACTTACCTGCCTGCTGGTTGAGCACAGTCTTCACGCGAGCAATGTCACGCTTAACTTGCGAGAGCAGATGAGACTGCCCCAACTGGCCAGTTGCTTTCTGCATACGCAGATTGAACTGGTCGCGCAGCAGGCCGAGCAGTTGCTCGTTCAGCTGCTGTGCGGATTTTTCACGAAGTTCATTCGCTTTCATCACATCACCGTCCGTTTAACAAAGGCGGTGGCGAGCGGCAGCTTTGCAGCAGCCAGGGCAAAAGCCTCACGCGCCAGCTCTTCAGTTACACCCTCGATTTCATACAGGACTTTGCCTGGCTGAATCTGGGCTACCCAGTATTCCACGTTACCCTTACCTTTACCCATCCGAACCTCGAGAGGTTTTTTGGAGATCGGCTTGTCCGGGAATACACGGATCCAGATCTTGCCGCCACGTTTTACGTGACGGGTCAGTGCACGACGCGCTGACTCGATCTGACGAGCGGTGAGACGACCACGAGCTACAGACTTCAGCGCGAACTCGCCGAAGCTGACTTTGCTACCGCGCTGCGCCAGACCACGGTTGTGGCCTGTCATCTGCTTGCGGAACTTCGTACGCTTAGGTTGCAACATTTGGCGTACCCCTTACTTAGCAGCTTTTTTACGAGGCGCTGGTGCTTGTGGTTTCAGTTCTTCTTGGCGACCACCAATTACTTCGCCCTTGAAGATCCAAACCTTTACACCGATCACACCGTAAGTGGTGTGAGCTTCGTAGTTGGCATAGTCGATGTCGGCACGCAGGGTGTGCAGTGGCACACGACCTTCGCGATACCATTCAGTACGTGCGATTTCAGCACCGCCGAGACGACCGCTCACTTGGATTTTGATGCCCTTGGCACCAATGCGCATGGCGTTCTGTACAGCGCGCTTCATAGCACGACGGAACATTACGCGGCGCTCCAGCTGCTGAGCTACGCTCTGCGCAACCAGCATACCGTCGAGCTCCGGCTTGCGGATCTCTTCGATATTGATGTGCACAGGCACACCCATTTGCTTGGTCAGGTCCTGACGCAGTTTCTCAACATCTTCACCTTTCTTCCCGATAACGATACCTGGACGAGCGGTGTGGATGGTGATACGTGCAGTTTGGGCCGGACGATGGATATCGATACGGCTTACGGACGCGCTTTTTAGTTTGTCTTGGAGATACTCACGCACCTTCAGATCAGCGAACAAATAGTCCGCATAAGTCCGACCGTCTGCGTACCAGACGGAGGTGTGCTCCTTGACGATTCCCAGGCGAATGCCAATGGGATGTACTTTCTGACCCATCTCTTCGACTCCGTTACTTGTCAGCAACCTTGACAGTGATATGGCAAGACCGCTTGACGATGCGATCAGCACGGCCTTTGGCACGCGGCATGATACGCTTCAGCGAACGCCCTTCGTTGACGAAAACGGTGCTGACCTTCAGGTCATCAACGTCTGCGCCTTCGTTATGCTCGGCGTTGGCTACGGCCGACTCCAGCACTTTCTTCATGATCTCGGCGGCTTTCTTACTGCTGAAAGCCAACAGGTTGAGCGCTTCGCCCACCTTCTTCCCGCGGATCTGGTCGGCGACCAAGCGGGCTTTCTGGGCGGAGATTCGAGCGCCCGACAACTTAGCGGCTACTTCCATTTCCTAACCCCTTAACGCTTGGCTTTCTTGTCTGCCACGTGCCCACGATAAGTGCGGGTACCGGCAAACTCGCCCAGTTTGTGGCCGACCATGTCTTCGTTAACGAGAACTGGGACGTGCTGACGACCGTTGTGTACTGCGATGGTCAAACCGACCATTTGTGGCAGGATCATAGAACGGCGCGACCAGGTCTTAACTGGTTTGCGATCGTTCTTTTCCGCCGCCACTTCGATCTTCTTCAGTAGGTGAAGATCAATAAAAGGACCTTTTTTCAGAGAACGTGGCACTGTCGTATCCCTCTATTTACTTGCGACGACGGACGATCATTTTGTCGGTACGCTTATTACCACGAGTCTTCGCGCCCTTAGTCGGGAAGCCCCATGGCGATACCGGATGACGACCACCAGAGGTACGACCTTCACCACCACCGTGTGGGTGGTCAACCGGGTTCATGGCAACACCACGAACGGTTGGGCGAACGCCACGCCAGCGTTTGGCACCAGCTTTACCCAACGAACGCAGGCTGTGCTCGGAGTTCGAGACTTCGCCCAGGGTCGCACGGCATTCAGCCAGTACTTTACGCATCTCACCAGAACGCAGACGCAGGGTCACGTAGACACCTTCACGAGCGATCAGCTGAGCCGAAGCACCAGCGGAACGAGCGATCTGTGCGCCTTTACCTGGCTTCAATTCGATGCCGTGTACGGTGCTACCAACTGGAATGTTACGCAGCTGCAGAGCGTTGCCCGGCTTGATCGGTGCCAGGGCACCTGCGATCAGCTGGTCGCCAGCACTCACGCCTTTAGGCGCGATGATGTAGCGACGCTCGCCATCTGCGTACAGCAGCAGAGCGATGTGAGCAGTACGGTTTGGATCGTATTCGATACGCTCGACAGTGGCAGAGATGCCATCTTTGTCGTTGCGACGGAAATCGACCAGACGATAATGCTGCTTATGGCCACCACCGATGTGACGAGTGGTAATACGACCATTGTTGTTACGACCACCAGTCTTCGATTTCTTCTCGAGCAGCGGTGCGTGAGGAGCGCCTTTATGCAGCTCCTGGTTGACCACCTTGACCACAAAACGGCGGCCAGGGGAAGTCGGTTTGCATTTAACGATTGCCATGATGCACCCCTTCCTTACTCAGCACTGCTGCTGAAATCGAGATCTTGGCCTGGCTGAAGCGAGATAACTGCCTTCTTCCAGTCATTACGCTTGCCCAGACCGCGAGCAGTGCGCTTGCTCTTACCCAGAACATTCAGGGTAGTAACACGCTCTACTTTCACGCTGAACAGGCTTTCGACGGCCTTCTTGATTTCCAGCTTGGTTGCGTCAGTTGCAACCTTGAAAACGAACTGGCCTTTCTTGTCAGCCAGAACCGTAGCCTTTTCGGAAACGTGCGGGCCAAGCAGAACTTTAAATACGCGTTCCTGGTTCATCCCAGCAGCTCCTCGAATTTCTTCACGGCCGACACGGTGATCAACACCTTGTCGTATGCGATCAGACTAACTGGATCGGAACCTTGCACGTCACGTACATCAACGTGTGGCAGGTTGCGAGCAGCCAGGTACAGGTTCTGATCAACAGCTTCGGACACGATCAAAACGTCGGTCAGATTCATGTTGTTCAGCTTGCCCAGCAGATCTTTGGTTTTTGGACCTTCAACAGCGAAGTCCTGAACCACGACCAGACGATCAGTACGCACGAGTTCAGCAAGGATGGAGCGCAGTGCTGCGCGATACATCTTCTTGTTGAGCTTCTGAGAGTGATCCTGTGGACGAGCTGCGAAAGTGGTACCGCCGCCACGCCAGATTGGGCTACGGATAGTACCGGCACGAGCACGGCCAGTACCTTTCTGACGCCAAGGGCGCTTACCGCCACCACGAACGTCGGAACGGGTCTTTTGCTGCTTGCTACCTTGACGGCCGCCGGCCATGTAGGCCACGACTGCTTGGTGAACGAGCGTCTCGTTGAATTCGCCGCCAAATGTCAGTTCGGAAACTTCGATCGCTTGAGCGTCATTTACATTTAATTGCATGTCAGCTTCCCCTTAACCGCGAGCCTTGGCCGCTGGACGTACAACCAGGTTGCCGCCAGTAGCGCCAGGAACAGCACCCTTGACCAACAACAGATTGCGTTCAGCGTCGACGCGCACTACTTCGAGGGACTGCACGGTCACGCGCTCAGCGCCCATATGACCGGACATTTTTTTGCCCTTGAATACACGACCAGGAGTCTGGCACTGGCCAATAGAGCCCGGGACGCGGTGGGAAACGGAGTTACCGTGAGTGTTGTCTTGGCCACGGAAATTCCAACGCTTGATCGTACCCTGGAAGCCTTTACCCTTGGACTGACCGGTTACATCAACCAGTTGACCAGCGGCGAAGATTTCAGCGTTGATCAGATCGCCAGCCTGGTAGTCGCCATCTTCAAGACGGAACTCCATGACAGTACGACCAGCTGCAACGTTTGCTTTAGCGAAGTGACCTGCTTGAGCAGCAGTCACGCGCGAAGCACGACGCTCGCCGACAGTGACTTGCACTGCACGATAGCCATCGGTTTCTTCAGTTTTGAACTGGGTGACGCGATTCGGCTCGATCTCAATGACCGTGACCGGAATGGAGACACCTTCTTCGGTGAAAATACGGGTCATACCGCATTTACGACCGACTACACCAATAGTCATGTTGTAAACCTCATGAGTGTACGGGGCTTTCACCCGCTATGGCCGCCCATTTCAGAGCGTTACACGACTAAGACCCGAGTCTTAGCCGAGGCTGATCTGTACTTCCACACCGGCCGCCAGATCAAGCTTCATAAGAGCATCAACGGTTTTATCCGTTGGCTGGACGATGTCCAGAACGCGCTTATGAGTACGGATCTCGTACTGGTCACGCGCGTCTTTGTTGACGTGCGGGGAGACCAGAACGGTGAACCGCTCTTTGCGGGTAGGCAGTGGAATAGGACCACGCACTTGTGCCCCAGTACGTTTCGCGGTTTCCACGATTTCCTGGGTGGATTGGTCGATCAGGCGATGGTCAAAAGCCTTCAACCTGATACGGATTTGCTGATTTTGCATTGGATTTCAGACTCCGGCTGCTATTCCCAGCGAGCGCAATACGCCCGTTAAAAGGAGGCGCAATTCTATAGACGCCCCAGATAGGTGTCAACCCAATAAAAAAGCCCCCGCTGAGCGGGGGCTTTTCAAAACATCGAAGCTATCTCAGAAGAGATGCTTACTCGATGATTTTAGCTACAACACCAGCACCAACGGTACGGCCGCCTTCACGGATAGCGAAGCGCAGACCGTCTTCCATTGCGATGGTTTTGATCAGGGTAACAACCATTTTGATGTTGTCGCCCGGCATTACCATCTCAACGCCTTCCGGCAGTTCGCAGTTACCAGTCACGTCAGTAGTACGGAAGTAGAACTGTGGACGGTAGCCTTTGAAGAACGGAGTGTGACGACCGCCTTCTTCTTTGCTCAGCACGTACACTTCAGCTTCGAACTTGGTGTGCGGCTTGACCGAACCCGGCTTGACCAGAACCTGGCCACGCTCAACGTCGTCACGCTTGGTACCACGCAGCAGAACGCCGCAGTTCTCGCCAGCACGACCTTCGTCGAGCAGCTTACGGAACATTTCAACACCGGTGCAGGTGGTGACGGTAGTGTCACGCAGACCAACGATTTCCAGTGGATCCTGAACCTTGACGATACCGCGCTCGATACGGCCAGTTACAACAGTACCGCGACCGGAGATCGAGAATACGTCTTCGATTGGCATCAGGAACGGCTTGTCGATAACACGAACTGGATCTGGAATGTAGCTGTCCAGAGTCTCAACCAGTTTACGAACGGCAGTGGTGCCCATTTCGTTTTCGTCGTTACCTTCCAGAGCCATACGAGCAGAACCGATGATGATCGGAGTGTCGTCGCCTGGGAAGTCGTAAGTGCTCAGCAGATCGCGCACTTCCATCTCAACCAGTTCCAGCAGCTCAGCGTCGTCTACCAGGTCAGCCTTGTTCAGGAAAACCACGATGTACGGAACGCCAACCTGACGGGACAGCAGGATGTGCTCACGGGTTTGTGGCATCGGACCATCAGCGGCCGAGCAAACCAGGATTGCGCCGTCCATCTGGGCAGCACCGGTGATCATGTTCTTCACATAGTCGGCGTGACCTGGGCAGTCAACGTGAGCGTAGTGACGGATCAGCGAGTTGTATTCAACGTGCGCGGTGTTGATGGTGATACCACGAGCTTTTTCTTCTGGCGCGCTGTCGATTTTATCGAAATCAACGATTGCGGAACCGAATACTTCGGAGCAAACGCGAGTCAGAGCAGCAGTCAGAGTGGTTTTACCGTGGTCAACGTGACCGATGGTGCCAACGTTGACGTGCGGTAGGGAACGATCAAATTTTTCTTTAGCCACGACAATTAACTCCTTGCCTAAAGGACTGAATCAGCCTTGTTTTTTGGATACAGTTTCAGCGATATGCGCCGGAGCTGTGTTGTATTTTTTGAATTCCATAGAGTAGCTTGCGCGACCCTGGGACATGGAGCGAACGTCGGTCGCATAACCGAACATCTCACCCAACGGAACCTCGGCGCGAATCACTTTGCCGGAAACCGTGTCTTCCATACCCAAGATCATGCCGCGACGACGGTTAAGGTCGCCCATGACATCACCCATATAGTCTTCAGGTGTAACAACTTCTACCGCCATGATTGGCTCAAGCAACTCACCACCGCCCTTCTGGGCCAGTTGCTTGGTTGCCATGGAGGCAGCCACCTTAAACGCCATCTCGTTGGAGTCGACGTCGTGGTAAGAACCGTCAAAAACGGTTGCTTTCAGGCCGATCAGCGGATAGCCGGCAACAACACCGTTCTTCATCTGCTCCTCGATGCCCTTCTGGATAGCAGGGATGTATTCCTTAGGAACAACACCACCTACTACTTCGTTCACGAATTGCAGACCTTCCTGACCTTCGTCAGCAGGAGCAAAACGGATCCAGCAGTGACCGAACTGACCACGACCGCCGGACTGACGAACGAACTTGCCTTCGATTTCACAGTTCTTCGTGATGCGCTCACGATAGGAAACCTGAGGCTTACCGATGTTGGCTTCGACGTTGAACTCACGGCGCATCCGGTCAACCAGGATGTCCAGGTGCAACTCGCCCATGCCGGAGATGATCGTTTGACCAGTCTCTTCATCAGTCTTGACGCGGAAAGATGGATCTTCCTGAGCAAGCTTGCCCAGTGCGATACCCATTTTTTCCTGGTCATCCTTGGTCTTAGGCTCTACGGCAACCGAAATAACCGGCTCCGGGAAGTCCATGCGAACCAGGATGATTGGCTTATCAGCGTTGCACAAGGTTTCACCAGTGGTGACGTCCTTCATGCCGATCAGGGCCGCGATGTCACCAGCGCGCACTTCCTTGATCTCTTCACGGGCGTTTGCGTGCATTTGCACCATACGACCCACACGCTCTTTCTTGCCCTTGACCGAGTTGATCACGCCATCGCCGGAGGCCAACACGCCCGAGTAAACGCGGACGAAAGTCAGGGTACCCACGAATGGGTCGGTAGCGATCTTGAACGCCAAGGCCGAGAACGGCTCGTTGTCGTCTGCATGACGCTCCATCTCTTCTTCCTCGTTATCCGGGTTGGTACCCTTGATAGCAGGAATGTCGGTTGGAGCAGGCAGGTAGTCGATAACGGCGTCGAGAACCAGGGGAACACCCTTGTTCTTGAAGGAAGAACCACAAACAGCCAAGACGATCTCACCAGCAATAGTACGCTGACGCAGAGCAGCCTTGATTTCCACGTTGGTGAGTTCTTCACCTTCGAGGTACTTGTTCATCAATTCTTCGTTGGCTTCGGCCGCAGCTTCTACCAGGTTGTTACGCCATTCGTCAGCCAGTTCCTGCAGTTCAGCAGGAATAGGCTCGCGACGAGGAGTCATGCCTTTGTCGGCATCGTTCCAATAGACCGCTTCCATGGTGATCAGATCGATCTGGCCCTGGAAGTTGTCTTCGGAACCGATTGCCAACTGGATTGGCACCGGAGTGTGACCCAGGCGCTGCTTGATCTGACCGATCACGCGCAGGAAGTTCGCACCGGCACGGTCCATCTTGTTTACGTAAACAAGACGTGGAACACCGTACTTGTTGGCTTGACGCCATACGGTTTCCGACTGAGGCTCAACACCCGAAGTACCGCAGAACACAACGACCGCGCCGTCGAGTACACGCAGGGAACGCTCAACTTCAATAGTGAAGTCCACGTGGCCCGGGGTATCGATTACGTTAAAGCGGTGCTCGTCCTTGTACTGCTTGGCAGAACCTTTCCAGAAGGCGGTAATAGCAGCAGAAGTAATGGTAATACCACGCTCCTGCTCCTGAACCATCCAGTCTGTGGTCGCGGCGCCATCATGCACCTCGCCCATTTTGTGACTTTTGCCGGTGTAAAACAGTACGCGCTCGGTGGTGGTGGTTTTACCAGCATCCACGTGAGCAACGATACCGATGTTACGGTAGCGGCTAATCGGAGTAGTACGAGCCATAAAGCCCTCGCAAAATTAGTGAAGCTAAGATTAGAAGCGGTAGTGCGAGAAAGCTTTGTTAGCTTCAGCCATACGGTGCACGTCTTCACGCTTCTTAACAGCAGCACCTTTACCTTCAGCAGCGTCCAACAGCTCACCAGCCAAACGCAGAGCCATAGACTTCTCGCCGCGCTTACGGGCGAAGTCTACCAACCAGCGCATTGCCAGGGCGTTACGACGGGACGGGCGAACTTCGACCGGAACCTGGTAAGTAGCACCGCCTACACGGCGCGACTTCACTTCGACCAGCGGAGCGATGGCGTCGAGAGCTTTCTCGAAGATTTCCAGGGGATCGCTGTTCTTGCGTTCTTTAACCTTTTCCAGCGCGCCATAAACGATACGCTCGGCAACGGCTTTCTTGCCGCTTTCCATCACGTGGTTCATGAACTTGGCCAGGATTTGGCTTCCGTATTTTGGATCGTCAAGCACTTCGCGCTTGGCTGCTACGCGTCTTCTTGGCATGGATAAGCCCTCAAACGGTCTTCAGGTTCGTTCGGAATCGGTGCCCTTGCGGGACGCCTCCGACCTTACTCTTATCGACTCAGAAAATAAGATGATTCAGTTTACAAAAAGCCGCTACTACTTAGGCTTCTTGGTACCGTACTTCGAACGACCCTGGTTACGACCTTTAACGCCGGAAGTATCCAAGGAGCCGCGTACGGTGTGGTAACGAACACCTGGCAAGTCTTTTACACGACCGCCGCGGATCAGCACCACGCTGTGCTCTTGCAGGTTGTGGCCTTCACCACCGATGTACGAGGAAACCTCGAAACCGTTGGTCAGGCGCACACGGCATACTTTACGCAGTGCCGAGTTAGGTTTTTTCGGCGTAGTGGTATACACGCGAGTGCATACGCCACGACGTTGCGGGCAGTTCTGCAGCGCAGGCACGTCGGATTTCTCGACGATACGCTTACGCGGCTGACGTACCAGCTGGTTGATAGTTGCCATCTACTAGCTCCACTGTTGTCTTGCGACGCTATTGTCTTGCAAGAAAAGCAAAATGGCAGGAACGAATTCCCGCCAAATTTAGGGGTACAAGAGTCTAAAGAGGATCTTGCCCCCAGTCAAGGCAAGGCCCCGACCTCCCCTTCCATCGAAACCCGACAAAACTGTCTTGTTCCGACGAACGGGGCTGCCAGGGCCCGGCCTTATTTATCGCAGAACTCAGTTACCGCTAGAGTTCAGCGCTTCGGTCAGTGCAGCTTCCACTTCACTGGCGCTTACGCGCAACGGCTTGTCGAGTTCACGGCGACGCTTACGCTCGCTGTGGTAGGCCAAGCCGGTACCGGCCGGGATCAGACGACCCACAACCACGTTTTCTTTCAGGCCACGCAAGTAATCACGCTTGCCGGTTACCGCTGCTTCGGTCAGTACGCGAGTGGTCTCCTGGAAGGAGGCCGCCGAGATGAACGACTCAGTGGACAACGACGCCTTGGTGATACCCAGCAACACACGAGTGAATTTGGAAACAAACTTCTCTTCGGTTGCCAGACGTTCGTTTTCTACCAGTACGTGAGTCAGTTCCATCTGGTCGCCCTTGATGAAACTCGAATCGCCGGATTCAGCGATTTCAACTTTACGCAGCATCTGACGCAGGATGGTCTCGATGTGCTTATCGTTGATCTTCACGCCTTGCAGACGGTAAACGTCCTGGATCTCGTTGACGATGTACTTGGCCAGCGCACTCACACCCAGCAGACGCAGGATGTCGTGTGGATCGCTCGGGCCGTCGGAGATAACTTCGCCGCGGTTTACCTGTTCGCCTTCAAAGACGTTCAGGTGACGCCACTTCGGAATCAGCTCTTCATACGGATCGCTACCGTCGTTCGGGGTAATGACCAGGCGGCGCTTGCCCTTGGTCTCTTTACCGAACGCGATGGTGCCGCTGACTTCAGCCAGGATCGACGCTTCTTTCGGACGACGAGCCTCAAACAAGTCGGCAACACGCGGCAGACCACCGGTGATGTCACGGGTCTTCGACGTTTCTTGCGGGATACGCGCGATAACATCACCGATCGCGATCTTCGCACCATCCGCTACACCGACCAGGGCGTTGGCTGGCAGGAAGTACTGAGCGATAACGTCAGTGCCTGGCAGCAACAGATCCTTGCCGTTGTCATCGACCATCTTCACGGCAGGACGGATGTCTTTACCGGCAGCTGGACGATCTTTGGCGTCGAGGACTTCAATGTTGGTCATACCGGTCAATTCGTCAGTCTGACGCTTGATCGTGATGCCTTCTTCCATGCCCACGTAGGTCACGGTACCTTTCATTTCGGTAACGATTGGGTGAGTGTGCGGATCCCACTTGGCCACGATTGCGCCAGCGTCGACCTTGTCACCTTCCTTAACCGAAATCACAGCACCGTACGGCAGCTTGTAACGCTCACGCTCACGACCGAAGTCATCAGCGATCGCCAGCTCACCGGAACGGGACACGGCTACCAGGCAGCCATCCACTCGCTCAACGTGCTTGAGGTTGTGCAGACGGACAGTACCGCCATTCTTCACCTGAACGCTGTCGGCTGCGGAGGTCCGGCTGGCCGCACCACCGATGTGGAACGTACGCATGGTCAGCTGGGTACCCGGCTCACCGATGGACTGGGCAGCGATAACGCCAACTGCTTCACCGATGTTCACCTGGTGACCACGGGCCAAGTCACGGCCGTAGCACTTGGCGCAGATGCCGTAGCGGGTTTCGCAGCTGATCGGCGAGCGAACAATCACTTCGTCGATGCTGTTGAGTTCGATGAACTCGACCCACTTTTCATCCACCAGGGTGCCGGCAGGAACGATAACTTCCTCGGTACCTGGCTTGAACACGTCACGGGCAATAACACGACCCAATACGCGTTCACCCAGCGGCTCTACAACGTCACCGCCTTCAATGTGCGGAGTCATCAGCAGGCCGTGCTCGGTGCCGCAATCGATCTCGGTTACAACCAGATCTTGTGCAACGTCTACCAGACGACGAGTCAGGTAACCGGAGTTAGCGGTTTTCAACGCGGTATCCGCCAGACCTTTACGAGCACCGTGAGTAGAGATGAAGTACTGAAGTACGCTCAAACCTTCACGGAAGTTCGCAGTAATCGGCGTTTCGATGATGGAACCGTCCGGCTTGGCCATCAGGCCACGCATACCGGCGAGCTGACGGATCTGCGCAGCAGAACCCCGTGCGCCCGAGTCGGCCATCATGTACATCGAGTTGAAAGACTCTTGATCGACTTCCACGCCATGACGGTCGATAACCTTCTCTTTCGAGAGGTTGGCCATCATCGCCTTGGACACTTCGTCGTTGGCCTTGGACCAAAGGTCGATCACTTTGTTGTACTTCTCGCCCTGGGTTACCAGGCCGGAGGCGTACTGGCTCTCGATCTCTTTCACTTCATCAGTGGCAGCACTGATGATGCGGGCTTTTTCATCCGGGATAACGAAGTCGTTAACACCGATGGAAACGCCGGAAATGGTCGAATAGGCAAAACCGGTGTACATCAACTGGTCAGCGAAGATCACGGTCTCTTTCAGACCAACCACGCGATAGCACTGGTTGATCAGCTTGGAGATCGCCTTTTTCTTCATCGGCAGGTTGACGACGTCGTACGACAGACCTTTTGGCACAACCTGGTACAACAGCGCACGGCCGACAGTGGTGTCGACGATACGGGTGTTGCTCACGCTGCCGCCGTCACGGTCGTTGACGGTTTCGTGGATCCGAACCTTGACCTTGGCATGCAGTGCGGCTTCGCCGGCACGGAACACACGGTCAACTTCTTGCAGGTCAGCGAATACACGACCTTCGCCCTTGGCGTTGATCGCTTCACGGGTCATGTAGTACAGACCCAATACAACGTCCTGCGACGGAACGATGATTGGCTCACCGTTGGCTGGCGACAGGATGTTGTTGGTCGACATCATCAACGCACGCGCTTCCAACTGGGCTTCCAGTGTCAGCGGTACGTGCACGGCCATTTGGTCGCCGTCGAAGTCGGCGTTGTACGCAGCACAGACCAGCGGGTGCAGCTGGATAGCCTTACCTTCGATCAGTACCGGTTCAAACGCCTGGATACCCAGACGGTGAAGGGTCGGTGCACGGTTGAGCAGGACCGGGTGTTCGCGAATCACTTCAGCGAGAACGTCCCAAACCTCTGGCAGTTCGCGCTCGACCATTTTCTTGGCCGCTTTGATGGTGGTCGCGAGACCGCGCATTTCCAGCTTGCCGAAGATGAACGGCTTGAACAGCTCAAGAGCCATCTTCTTAGGCAGACCGCACTGGTGCAGACGCAGGGTCGGGCCTACGGTAATTACCGAACGACCGGAGTAGTCAACACGCTTACCGAGCAAGTTCTGACGGAAACGACCTTGCTTACCCTTGATCATGTCAGCCAGGGATTTCAGAGGACGCTTGTTGGAACCGGTAATAGCGCGGCCACGACGACCGTTGTCGAGCAGGGCATCGACCGCTTCTTGCAACATACGCTTTTCGTTACGCACGATGATGTCCGGAGCGGACAGGTCAAGCAGGCGCTTCAAGCGGTTGTTACGGTTGATCACGCGGCGGTACAGGTCGTTGAGGTCGGACGTCGCGAAACGACCACCGTCCAACGGTACCAGCGGACGCAGGTCTGGCGGCAGAACCGGCAGAACGGTCAGCACCATCCACTCTGGCAGGTTGCCGGAACCCTGGAAGGCTTCCATCAACTTCAGACGCTTGGACAGTTTCTTGATCTTGGTTTCGGAGTTGGTTTGCGGAATCTCTTCGCGCAGGCGGCCAATCTCGTGTTCCAGGTCGATAGCGTGCAGCAGTTCGCGGACAGCTTCGGCACCCATGCGGGCATCGAAATCGTCGCCGAACTCTTCCAGCGCTTCAAAATACTGCTCGTCGTTGAGCAGCTGACCTTTTTCAAGGGTGGTCATGCCTGGATCGATAACGACATAGCTCTCGAAGTAGAGAACGCGTTCGATATCACGCAGGGTCATGTCCATCAGCAAGCCGATACGGGACGGCAGCGATTTCAGGAACCAGATGTGGGCAACCGGCGAAGCCAGCTCGATGTGCGCCATGCGCTCACGACGAACCTTGGCCAGTGCAACTTCAACGCCGCACTTCTCGCAGATCACACCACGGTGCTTCAAGCGCTTGTACTTACCGCACAGGCACTCGTAATCCTTTACCGGGCCAAAGATCTTGGCGCAGAACAGGCCGTCACGCTCAGGTTTGAACGTACGGTAGTTGATGGTTTCCGGCTTTTTAACTTCACCGAACGACCACGAACGGATCATCTCAGGCGATGCCAGTCCAATACGGATGGCGTCGAACTCTTCGACTTGACCCTGGTTTTTCAGCAAATTCAGTAGGTCTTTCAAGGCCTTTCCTCCTGGCGGAGCAGAGAGCGGGCTAAACAGCCCCGCTCTCGATTCGCGTCACGTGTTATTCGGTTTCCAGATCGATATCGATGCCGAGGGAACGAATTTCTTTGATCAACACGTTGAAGGACTCGGGCATGCCCGGCTCCATACGGTGATCGCCGTCCACGATGTTTTTGTACATCTTGGTACGACCGTTCACATCGTCCGACTTCACTGTGAGCATTTCTTGCAGAGTGTATGCAGCACCGTATGCTTCCAGTGCCCAGACCTCCATCTCCCCGAAACGCTGACCACCGAACTGAGCCTTACCACCCAGCGGCTGCTGGGTAACCAGGCTGTACGAACCGGTAGAACGAGCGTGCATCTTGTCGTCTACCAAGTGGTTCAGCTTCAGCATGTACATGTAGCCAACAGTAACCGGGCGCTCGAACTTGTTGCCGGTACGGCCGTCGAACAGCTGCATCTGGCCGCTTTCTGGCAGGTCTGCCAGTTTCAGCATGGCCTTGATTTCGCTTTCCTTGGCACCGTCGAACACCGGGGTAGCCATTGGAACGCCGCCGCGCAGGTTCTTCGCCAGGTCCAGGATTTCCTGGTCGGAGAAGGTATCCAGCTCTTCTTTGCGGCCGCCGATCTCGTTGTAGATCTCGTGCAGGAACTTACGCAGGTCTGCGACCTTGCGCTGCTCTTCGATCATACGGTTGATCTTCTCGCCCAAACCTTTGGCCGCGAGGCCCAGGTGGGTTTCAAGGATCTGACCGACGTTCATACGCGAAGGTACGCCCAACGGGTTGAGGACGACGTCGACCGGGGTGCCATTGGCATCGTGCGGCATGTCTTCAACCGGCATGATCACGGAGACCACACCTTTGTTACCGTGACGACCGGCCATCTTGTCGCCCGGCTGGATGCGACGACGGATTGCCAGGTAAACCTTGACGATTTTCAGCACGCCTGGAGCCAGGTCATCGCCCTGCTGCAGTTTGCGCTTCTTGTCTTCAAACTTGTCGTCCAGCAGACGGCGGCGATCAACGATATAGGCCTGGGCCTTCTCGAGCTGCTCGTTCAGAGCGTCTTCAGCCATGCGCAGTTTGAACCACTGGCCGTGCTCAAGACCGTCGAGGATTTCGTCGGTGATGTCCTGACCTTTCTTCAGACCTGCGCCGCCTTCGGCCTTGTGGCCTACCAGGGCGGAACGCAGACGCTCGAAGGTCGCGCCTTCAACGATACGGAACTCTTCGTTCAGGTCCTTGCGGATCTCGTCGAGCTGGGTCTTCTCGATGGACAGTGCACGAGCATCACGCTCAACGCCGTCACGGGTGAAGACCTGTACGTCGATGACAGTACCCTTGGTACCGGTAGGTACGCGCAGGGAGGTGTCTTTAACGTCGCTGGCTTTTTCACCGAAGATGGCACGCAACAGCTTCTCTTCTGGCGTCAGTTGGGTCTCGCCTTTCGGAGTGACCTTACCGACCAGAATGTCGCCAGCGCCAACTTCAGCACCTACATAAACGATACCGGCTTCGTCCAGCTTGTTCAGTGCAGCTTCACCCACGTTCGGGATGTCTGCAGTGATTTCCTCAGGCCCAAGCTTGGTGTCACGCGCCACACAGGTCAGTTCCTGGATGTGGATCGTGGTGAAGCGATCTTCTTGAACCACACGCTCGGACAGGCAGATGGAGTCTTCGAAGTTGAAGCCGTTCCACGCCATGAACGCGATGCGCATGTTCTGACCCAGAGCCAACTCACCCATATCGGTGGACGGACCGTCGGCCATGATGTCGCTACGCTGAACGCGATCACCCTTGCTCACCAGCGGACGCTGGTTGATGCAGGTGTTCTGGTTCGAGCGGGTGTATTTGGTCAGGTTGTAGATGTCGACACCGGCTTCGCCAGTTTCAACTTCGTCATCGGCAACACGAACCACGATACGGCTGGCATCAACAGAGTCGATCACGCCGCCACGACGAGCCACGACGCAAACGCCGGAGTCACGGGCTACGTTGCGCTCCATGCCGGTACCTACCAGCGGCTTGTCAGCGCGCAGGGTCGGTACAGCTTGACGCTGCATGTTGGAACCCATCAACGCACGGTTGGCGTCATCGTGTTCCAGGAACGGGATCAGCGACGCCGCAACAGAAACTACCTGCTTGGGCGATACGTCCATCAAGGTGACGTCTTCCGGCGCCTTGACGGTGAACTCGTTCAAGTGACGAACAGCTACCAGCTCGTCGATCAGGACTTTCTTGTCGTTCATCGTGGCCGAAGCCTGGGCGATCACGTGATCAGCTTCTTCGATGGCGGACAGGAAGACGATCTCGTCGGTCACCAGCGCGTCTTTCACCACACGGTACGGGCTTTCGAGGAAGCCGTACTGGTTGGTGCGCGCATAGGCCGCCAGGGAGTTGATCAGACCGATGTTCGGACCTTCCGGCGTTTCGATCGGGCAAACACGACCGTAGTGCGTCGGGTGAACGTCACGAACTTCAAAGCCTGCACGCTCACGGGTCAGACCGCCCGGGCCCAGTGCAGAAACACGGCGCTTGTGGGTGATCTCGGAGAGCGGGTTGTTCTGGTCCATGAACTGCGAGAGCTGGCTGGAACCGAAGAACTCTTTCACCGCCGCAGCCACTGGCTTGGCGTTGATCAGGTCTTGCGGCATCAGGCCTTCGCTTTCAGCCATCGACAGACGCTCTTTGACCGCACGCTCAACACGTACCAGGCCAACGCGGAACTGGTTCTCGGCCATTTCGCCTACGCAGCGAACACGACGGTTACCCAGGTGGTCGATATCATCGACGATGCCTTTACCGTTACGGATGTCGACCAGGGTCTTCAGTACCGCGACGATGTCTTCCTTGCACAGCACGCCCGAACCTTCGATCTCGGTGCGACCGATACGACGGTTGAACTTCATCCGGCCGACCGCAGACAGGTCATAGCGCTCAGGGCTGAAGAACAGGTTGTTGAACAGGGTTTCGGCAGCGTCTTTGGTTGGTGGCTCGCCAGGACGCATCATGCGATAGATCTCGACCAGCGCTTCCAATTGGTTGCTGGTGGAGTCGATCTTCAGGGTGTCGGAGACAAACGGACCGCAGTCGATATCGTTGGTGTACAGGGTCTCGATGCGAACAACCTGGGCCTTGGCGATTTTGGCCAGGATCTCGGTGTTCAGCTCGGTGTTGCACTCAGCCAGGATCTCGCCTGTGGCCGGGTGAACGATGACCTTGGCGGTGGTGCGACCCAGGACGTAGTCCAGAGGCACGTCCAGCGACTTGATACCGGCTTTTTCGATCTGGTTGATGTGGCGCGCAGTAATACGACGACCCGCCTCAACAATGACCTTGCCCTTCTCATCCTGGATGTCCAGGACGGCAATTTCACCACGCAGACGCGAAGCAATCAGTTCCAGGCTGAGGGTTTCATCCTTCAGGCTGAATACGTTGGTGGTGTAGAAAGCGTCCAGCACTTGCTCAGTGGTATAGCCGAGCGCGCGCAGCAGTACCGAGGCCGGCAGCTTGCGACGACGGTCGATACGCACGAACACGCAGTCTTTGGGGTCGAACTCGAAGTCCAACCACGAACCACGGTACGGAATGATCCGCGCGGAGTACAGGAGCTTGCCGGAGCTGTGCGTCTTGCCGCGGTCGTGGTCGAAGAACACGCCCGGGGAACGGTGCAGCTGGGAAACGATTACACGCTCGGTACCGTTGATAACGAAGGTACCGTTCTCAGTCATCAGGGGGATTTCACCCATGTAGACTTCTTGCTCTTTGATGTCCTTGATCGCTTTGTTCGACGATTCTTTGTCGAAAATGATCAGACGGACTTTTACCCGCAAAGGTACGGCGTACGTAACACCGCGCAACACGCATTCTTTGACATCAAATGCCGGTTCGCCCAGGCGATAACCGACGTACTCCAGCGCAGCATTGCCGGAGTAGCTGATGATCGGGAAAACGGATTTGAAGGCCGCATGCAGGCCCACGTCGCGGAACTGATCTTTGGTCGCTCCCGCCTGCAAGAATTCACGATACGAATCCAGCTGGATAGCCAGAAGGTACGGGACATCCATGACGTCCGGCAACTTGCTAAAGTCCTTGCGGATACGTTTTTTCTCAGTATATGAGTAAGCCATCAGCGTTCCCCAGCTTGGTCACCTGCTTGTTTGGCCCCCCCGACGGGAGCAGCCAGAAAATCTTGCAAACCCCATGGTTTGCACCACCGCATCGGGTGGCTACAGCGCGTTAATGGCGGCGACCGAGTCGACAGCCAAGAACGGAAAAAGGCCGGTGGCAAGAGCCACCAGCCATCAGCCTTCAGCTTAACGCTTGGGCTGGAAACGCAAGGTCGATGCTTACTTCAGCTCGACTTTAGCGCCTGCTTCTTCCAGAGTAGCTTTGGCTTTGTCAGCGGCGTCTTTCGACACTGCTTCCAGAACCTGGGCAGGAGCGCCGTCAACTACAGCCTTGGCTTCTTTCAGGCCCAGACCGGTCAGTTCACGTACTGCCTTGATCACGTTTACTTTCTTCTCGCCAGCTTCCAGCAGCATGACGTTGAATTCGGTTTGCTCTTCAGCAGCGACAGCAGCAACAGCTGGGCCAGCGGAAGCAGCGGCAGCGGAAACGCCGAATTTTTCTTCGAAAGCTTTGATCAGCTCAACAACCTGCAGAACCGACATTTCAGCTACGGCGTTGAGGATATCGTCTTGGGAGATAGACATTGCTGTATTTCCTGA
Organism: Pseudomonas sp. ICMP 8385; assembly: GCF_002699915.1. NCBI lineage: Bacteria > Pseudomonadati > Pseudomonadota > Gammaproteobacteria > Pseudomonadales > Pseudomonadaceae > Pseudomonas > Pseudomonas sp. ICMP 8385. The sequence goes on from NZ_LKBY01000105.1 coordinate 64,276, forward strand.
ATTGGGGGACGGCCTACGCGGCCATCGAAATAAACAAAAAAACGCGAGAGAAGTGGCTCAGCCTTAGGCTGCTGCAGCTTCTTTTTGCTCGCGAACTGCGGCCAGAGTACGAGCCAGCTTGCTGGTAGCGCCTTGAATCACGCTCATCAGCTGCGAAATAGCTTCGTTACGGGTCGGCAGTGTTGCCAGTACGTCGATTTGGTTAGCTGCGAGGAACTTGCCCTCGAACGCAGCTGCCTTGATCTCGAACTTATCCTGACTCTTGGCGAATTCCTTGAACAAACGGGCAGCAGCGCCTGGATGGTCCTTGGAGAACGCGATCAGAGTCGGGCCGGTGAACACGTCGTTGAGGACACTGTATTCAGTGTCAGCAACAGCGCGCTTGAGCAGGGTGTTACGTACAACACGTACGTATACGCCAGCTTCACGAGCCTCTTTACGGAGTCCGGTCATAGCGCTTACTGTCACACCACGGGCATCAGCCACGACAGCGGACAGAGCAGCTTTGGCAGCCTCGTTGACTTCAGCGACGATGGCCTTCTTGTCTTCGAGATTAATTGCCACGGGTTTAACTCCTGCTTGTTACCGTTTCATCTGGCCTAGGCCGGATGTCGTTTTGGTGTCTGATTCGGTAAGGAACCGGGAGCACCATCTGCGTAGGCTTGATGGTTTAAGACTTGCGTCGCCTACGGTCTTGGATAGCCCCCGCCAGGCAGGGACCCCAATTTTTCAATTGGCGCAATCACTTGCACCAATTTGTGTCTTATACGTCCAGCGAACCCTGGTCGATGACCAGACCCGGGCCCATAGTGGTGCTCAGGGTAACGCGCTTGACGTAGATACCTTTCGAGGAAGCTGGCTTGATACGCTTCAGATCAGCGATCAGGGCTTCAACGTTTTCCTTCAGCTTGACGGCGTCGAAGCCGACCTTGCCAACGGAAGTGTGAATGATGCCGTTTTTGTCGGTGCGATAACGAACCTGACCAGCCTTGGCGTTTTTAACCGCGGTAGCTACGTCTGGCGTTACGGTGCCGACCTTCGGGTTAGGCATCAGGCCACGTGGGCCGAGGATCTGACCCAACTGACCTACAACGCGCATTGCATCCGGGGAGGCAATAACGACGTCATAGTTCAGGTCGCCGCCTTTCATTTCGGCAGCCAGGTCGTCCATGCCAACGCGATCGGCGCCAGCGGCCAGAGCAGCTTCAGCTGCCGGACCTTGGGTGAAGACAGCAACACGTACAGTCTTGCCAGTACCGTGTGGCAGCACAGTAGCGCTACGAACGACCTGGTCGGATTTACGTGGGTCAACACCCAGGTTTACAGCAACGTCAACGGACTCGCTGAACTTGACAGTCGACAGCTCGGTCAGCAGAGCAGCAGCGTCTACAAAGTTGTAGGACTTGCCCGCTTCGATTTTGCCGGCGATAGCCTTTTGGCGCTTGGTCAGCTTAGCCATTACACACCCTCCACGTTAAGGCCCATGCTACGAGCAGAACCGGCGATGGTACGCACGGCTGCATCCATATCAGCTGCAGTCAGATCCGCGTTTTTGGTTTTCGCGATTTCTTCCAGCTGAGCACGAGTCACGGTGCCAACCTTAACGGTGTTCGGACGAGCGGAACCGCTAGTCAGACCAGCAGCCTTCTTCAACAGAACCGAAGCCGGAGTCGACTTGGTTTCAAAAGTGAAGCTACGGTCGCTGTATACAGTGATGATCACTGGAGTCGGCAGACCTGGCTCAATACCCTGGGTACGGGCGTTGAAGGCCTTGCAGAATTCCATGATGTTCACGCCGTGCTGACCCAGAGCTGGACCGACGGGTGGGCTAGGGTTGGCCTGAGCGGCCTTCACTTGCAGCTTGATGTAAGCGGTAATCTTCTTGGCCATGAGGCACTCCAATTACGGGTTCAAGCGCCTCGAAAGGCTCCCCGGTTACTTGCGCGTTTATCCCAGTGACGACAAAACCCCACAGCCTAAGGCTGTGGGGTTGGGATGCTTTGTCAGCTAGACCTTTTCGACCTGGCTGAACTCCAGCTCTACCGGAGTAGAGCGACCGAAAATGAGCACCGCCACTTGGATCCGGCTCTTTTCGTAGTTAACTTCTTCGACAGTACCGTTGAAATCAGCAAACGGACCATCGGTGACACGAACAACCTCGCCTGGCTCGAACAATGTCTTCGGCTTAGGCTTGTCGCTACCATCAGCAACACGGCGCAGAATCGCTTCCGCTTCCTTGTCAGTGATCGGCGCAGGCTTATCAGCGGTACCGCCGATGAAACCCATGACGCGAGGCGTATCCTTGACCAAGTGCCAAGTACCCTCATTCATGTCCATCTGTACCAGCACGTAGCCAGGGAAGAACTTGCGCTCGCTTTTGCGTTTCTGGCCATTACGCATTTCAACCACTTCTTCAGTGGGAACCAGAATTTCGCCGAAGCCATCTTCCATGCCTGCCAGCTTTACGCGCTCTAGCAAAGAGCGCATGACATGCTTCTCGTAACCCGAGTAAGCATGCACAACGTACCAACGCTTAGCCACGGGACACCCTTAGCCAACAATCAAGGAAACAAGCCAGCCGAGCAGGGAATCAAGACCCCACAACAGCAACGCCATAACCAGAACAACAGCCACAACAATCAGCGTGGTCTGCGTGGTTTCTTGGCGAGTTGGCCAAACGACTTTACGTATTTCGGTGCGGGCTTCCTTAACCAGTACAGCGAAGGACTTGCCCTTTACAGTCTGCAAACCAATAAAAACAGCTGCAGCAGCAAGAGCGAGCAATACGAGTACGCGGTACAGGATCGGCGAAGCAGAATAATACTGATTGCCAACAACGCCTACGACCACCAAAGCGACGACAGCGAGCCACTTAACCAGATCGAAACGAGAGCTTTGAGCTTCAGCCTTAGGAGTCATCTATGAAGATCCTGTGAAAAGAAAGCCAGATACACCACGTGAATCTGGCAGGTCAGGAGGGAATCGAACCCCCAACCTACGGTTTTGGAGACCGTCGCTCTGCCAATTGAGCTACTGACCTAAAACAAAATCAGGCCGACCATTATGCAGGCCTGAAAAAGACTTTACAACAACCAACCCCAAGAGACTTGAAACAACCCGATAACACCAGGTAAAACAGAATCAAGCCGAGACAGCTGTTAAAACAAAGGCAGATATTTTCATATCTGCCTTGTTATATGGAGCTCTTGAGCGGATTTGAACCGCTGACCTCACCCTTACCAAGGGTGTGCTCTACCAACTGAGCTACAAGAGCGAAACATCTTGCACAACCTGCAAACTTGGAGCGGGTAGCGGGAATCGAACCCGCATCATCAGCTTGGAAGGCTGAGGTTCTACCACTAAACTATACCCGCGGAGCTTGCAGCTCACGCTAAAAATGGTGGAGGGGGAAGGATTCGAACCTTCGAAGTCGTAGACGTCAGATTTACAGTCTGATCCCTTTGGCCGCTCGGGAACCCCTCCTAAGCGAGCCGGCATTTTACATTACGCCGACCTTCTGTCAAGCATTTTCTCATTAAAAATATGAGGTTAGCTGCGTGACGATCGCTTCACACCAACTTCCCAAGAGGGTCATCACTGTGGAGCGGGCGCCATTCTATGCAAACTATTCGACAGTTGCAATGCCTTCGCACGGCATTATTTTATGTTTTAACTCATTGAATTCATTAGCAAGGCTTTCAAACGGCAGATCGTCAGCCAGCCGGCGACTTTCAGGTGCCACACGCAACCAAAAAGCGGGCGCACCTGCAGCGATCAATGACTGGATCCTGACCTTGATATCCAGGCTAGTCAGACGCTGCTCCAGGAACTGCGCCTGCTCCTGATTGGCAAAGCCACCAATATACAGGCAACCGGCCGGCGCCTCTGGAGACCTGGGCCGGTCGCGGCGCGTCATTGCGTCGGCCGACTCGCTCAACAACTGAATATCCTGCTGGGAACCCCGGTATAGCGCCAGGGGCGTTACATCCTTCGCACGCAACGGAGCCTCTTGCTGGTGCCAGACGTAATAAAAGACATTGAGAACCAGCAACAACAGAAACAACCAACGCATAAAAACCTCAAGACAAAGGGCATGCCATCGCCAAGCCAACAAATACCAGGTCTGGAACGAAGCGAGCGCCTGGCAGGGCGTCAGCAACCAACTCAGCATCCCCACCCGTCAGGAAAACCGAGAACTCTTCGCCCCAGTAACTCCGGGCCAGTTCCAGTTGCGACTGGGCAAAGCCGCGAAGCATGAGCGTACAACCGCGCTCAACGGCCTGCGCCGTTGTACGCCCCGGCACCAGGCTCTCCAGCGCACGCTCAGCCGCAACATCGTCATACCGTATTTTACGGGTATGGGTCCGTAGCTGATTCCTCATGAGCGGCATACCAGGACAGATAAACCCACCGAGATGCTCGCCATCTGCCGTAATAAAGTCGGCAGTGGCCGCTGTACCGAAGTCCAGCACAAGGCATGCCCCCGAGGCCAACTGGAAGCCTCCAAGCATTGCCAACCAACGATCCAGGCCCAGACGGGCATATTCCTCATACCCGTTGCGCACACCTGCCATTTCACGCGAGGGCGCAGCACAACTGATAGAAACGCCAAAGGCTGCAACCAACACGCCTACCAGACGGTTCGTCTCTTCCTGGGCACGCACGCTGACCAACCGGCAGTGCTGCAGCGACAGCCCCGCCAACGAATGGAGACCACCCAGCAACGCCACATCGGAATCAACAACCCCTTCAGCGAAAACGGCTGCCTGGCTTGCCTCAAGAACTCGCCACTTGATGAAGCTATTCCCACAGTCGAGCTCAAGAATCATCACGCAACCTCAGGCTTAACTCACCACCACTGTATATTTTCTCAACACCATTTACTTCGAGGCGTAACGCACCTTGACCGTCGATGCCCAGCACAACCCCGCCTACCTGGTTAACACCTGCGATCAATGAAACCGCCTTACCCTGCCACAAATGGCTCCGCTCCCACTCTTCCCGGATTACCGAGAAGCCGGAATCCCTATGACGCTCAAGATAAGCCTGTAACGCCTGGCTCAGGTGAGCGACTAGATGATTTCGATCGACCGCGCGACCTGTTTCGAGCTGGATCGATGTCCACTGCTGATCTACTTCCGCTGCGCTCTGCATGTTTGCATTGATACCAATACCGAGCACGACATGACACACATCAGCAGGATCCCCCACCAACTCAAGAAGAATGCCCGCAATCTTCTTTGATCCAACAAGAACGTCATTTGGCCATTTCAAACCCGCACCCTGGACACCAAGGTCACGCAAGGTTTGCATTACTGCCAAGCCCACGACAAGACTCAACCCTTCAAGCTGTCGTAAGCCGCCATCGATACGCAGCACAAGGCTGTAGTAAACATTCTGCGCAAATGGACTGACCCACTTACGTCCTCGACGCCCCCTGCCCGCAGTCTGCTGCTCCGAGAGAACCAGGAACGGCGCTGCTTGCCCCGCATCAATAAGGCGCAATGCCTCGGCATTAGTGGAGTCGATGGTATCCGATATGAAAACCGAACCCGCACAAACCGGCGACTTCAGGGCGATCTCGTCAGCGCTTAATAGAACCAGCGGGGATGCCAATTGATAGCCTCGCCCCCTGACCTTATGAATTGTCAGATCCAGCTCGGCCTCTAGATGCTGGAGCTGCTTCCACACAGCACTACGACTGACACCCAGGGCTGCACCTAGCGCTTCACCCGAGTGAAATCGGCCATCTTTCAGAAGTTTCAACAACGTCAGCATGCAAGTCTCGCCTCACAATGAGGCACGCATGATAGCCATGCATAGAGCCATTGCATAGAAAGCAAGCAGACAGGTGATGGAGAGACTTCAGCCGGACAAGCCGCTAAGTCTTTGCGCGATTTTTCACCGCCCAAAACAAAACCCCAACTGCTTTCGCAATTGGGGTTTCGGAATTTAATCTTGACGATGACCTACTCTCACATGGGGAAACCCCACACTACCATCGGCGATGCATCGTTTCACT
>NZ_LKBY01000106.1:0-70201 GCF_002699915.1 Pseudomonas sp. ICMP 8385
GCGGAGCGCGCAGGCCGTAGGCCGGAGGCGTGAGGATGGAAGCCCGAAGGGCCAAGACCCGGCGTGCTTTTGGCCGGGGCTTGGTTCACGACAGCCGCCCCCCGAATGGGGGCACGCCCATAGCGCGCTGCCTCGTTTCCCCTAGCGTTTACTGGGGAATTACTCAAAAAAGAGTTGCCATACGTGTCAACTTTTGCAACCATGAACCCAGTCAGATGATCTTTGCGAGACCTGGCAAAGCGGCTCCTAACCGCGATGCCGAAAAAACCGCCCTCCTACGGCGGTTTTTTTTTGCCCATAGAAATGCTCGCCAACCCGTTTTGTGATGGCACAGCGACAGCGGAGCCGGTAAGATCGCCAGCAGTCAGTTGTGACGTGCGAGCCGGGTGGGGTGCTTCCCGTCTAAAGATTCACTGCCAGGGACGCGGGCGTAGGAACCCGCGCGGATTTGATCCCCGGTTAACACCAGCCCCGCCCGCGTCTCGCAAAGATCATCTGACAATGCTCTTGTCAGTGCCATGTGTTCCGGAAAAGCATTGATAGGGACAGAGGCCCCAATCGAGGTCTTTGGAGATGAAAAATTTCCTAAAGAATCTCTCTATTCAGGTGCTCGCAAAGCTCCTGGTAGAGGCGATTCGCGATAGTTGGAACGGCTAATACCTGACTGACGGAGAAAGCCCGCTGAGGCCTCGGCCAACGCGGGTTTTCTTTTGCCCGCTATTCGCCTCGCTCGTTGTCCAGCTGGTGCCATAAATCGTCCTCGATGAACTCCGCGTAACGGTCGGCCACCTCGGCGCAGCCGTTGCGGCCTAGATCGCTGGGGTGACCATCTGCGTCGTACGCCACACCAGAAAGCACCCTGAATTCCAGCTCGCGATATCCCTGTGCGTCCCAGTCGCTGGACCATAAGCCTGGGTTAGGATCGGCCTCGATCACATCCGTGATTTCACACTGGATAACACAGGCCTCGGCGTCGATATGAACCTCATACACAATCGCCTCCCGGCGCATCTTCGCCTGGTTACACAGGGTCGGTGTCGCTCTCCAGACTGATGGCCGATGCCGGCTTATCGTCCCTCAGAGCGATGTACACGGCGTGGCGAACTTTGCCGGCTGGGGTCAACTCGGCAAACTTCACCTCGCACACAAGCTGAGGCTCTACCCATACCACGACGCCGCCCTGCAGCTTGGGCGGCGTACGTAAAGCCGACGTTCTCCGTACCAATGGGCCGAGCCGATTTTTGAGCCTGTCCAGCTCGCGTCCGGTGAATCCCGACCTGACACGACCAGCGTACTGCAGCTGGCCAGCGTCATCATGCAGACCGATCAGCAGCGAGCCGATGCCGGCAGAGCTCCGGGTGTAGCCCAAGATCACGAACTCTTGCCGCTGCACGCATTTGAGCTTGATCCATGAGCCATCCCGCTCTCCGGCGTAGGTACTGCCCAACCGCTTGCCTACTATGCCCTCGATACCGAGCGCGCAAGCGCTGGCCAGCAAATGCGCCGGATCCGCTTCGAGGGTTTCTGAGAACCGCACCTGGTCAAGGTCGACCTGTTCCAGCAATACCCGTAGCAGGTTGCGGCGCTGCTCGACAGGCCGGGGTCTGAGGTCCACGCCGTCGATGAACAAGAGGTCGAAGGCGAAGTAGATCAAGCGGTCGGTGTCGCCGATGGCAAAGGCTTCCTGCAGGGACTGGAACGCTGGTCGGTCGTCGTCGTCTTGCACGACCACTTCACCATCTAACCAAGCGCCACGGATGGGAAGTGACTGCAGGTCCTGGGCAAGACGCGGCATCCGCTTCGTCCAGTCGTAACCGTTTTTAGTGAACAGAGCCACGCCGGCATCGATGCGGGCAAACATGCGGTAGCCATCGAACTTGATTTCGTAAGCCCAGTCGCCGGCTGGTGGCCGTGTCACCAAGGCCACCAGCTGCGGCTGGATGCGAGCAGGGACCGCACTTTTCTTGGTAGCCATGACACCTGCGCCTCAATGGCACTCGATATGGTGTGGATTCTCCTGCAGACGGAAAGATCCGCCTTTTGTCCAGGCGGCTCTAGCCGCGCCGTACGGCCTGCATTACTGTATATGCAAACAGTATCAATTCGGTGCCCCATGAACGTTGTATCTATTCAGCCCCTTCGAGACTCAAGCCAGCTCATTTCGGTACTCGCCGGAACAGCTGCAGGCGGCTTTCCCAGCCCTGCAGCTGATTACTATGAGCCGCCGATTTCCTTGGATGAGTTGCTGAATATTCGGGCGCCGCATGTTTGGATTGTGCGTGTCCAGGGCGAAAGCATGCGTGACGCGGGAATCTACGACGGCGGGGTGCTGATCGTAGACCGATCGATCACTGCTAGAACCGGCCAGATCGTTCTGGCCTACGTGGATAACCAACCGCTTGTGAAACGGCTGGCCAAGGCCCCCGATGATCGTTGGCTGTTGGAATCGGCCCACCCGGACTATAAAACCATCACCCCCGATCAGTACGGCTCGATTGATGTGTTCGGGGTTGTTACCTGGGACCTGACCAAGCATGTCTGCTGACAGCTCCCGACCTATCTTCGCCCTGGTAGACGTCAACTCGTTTTACTGCAGCTGCGAGCGCATTTTTAGACCGGAGCTGCGGCAGCGCCCGGTCGTCGTTTTAAGCAATTCGGACGGCTGCATCGTGGCCCGTACGAACGAGGCTAAAGCCCTCGGCTTGAAGATGGGCGATCCCTATTTCAAGGTACGCGGTTTCCTCGAACAGAATGGTGTCGCGGTGTTCAGCTCCAATTACACGCTCTATGGCGAATTGAGTTACCGCGTTGGCGTAGCCATCGCCTCCCTGGTACCCGATTGGGAGCGTTATTCCATTGACGAACTGTTCTGCAGGCTAGATGGCCTTCCCGAGCCGATCATTGATGTAGGCCGGGCCATTCAAGCCCGCGTCCTGCAATGGACGGCGCTGCCAGTGGGTGTGGGCATTGGGCATACGAAAACTTTGGCCAAGGCCGCGCAGCACGCCTCAAAAGTGTGGCGTGAGAAGACTGGCGGGGTAGTGGATCTGCGCAAACCAGAGGCGGTCGAATGGCTGCTCCGGCGAATGCCGGTTGATGAGGTTTGGGGTATCGGGCGCCGTATGCGCGACAACCTGGCCAGCGACGGGATCAGCACCGCTTGGGAACTATCGCAAGCGGATGCGCGGGCCATGGGTCGCAAATACAGTGTCGTACTGGAGCGGACCATTCGTGAGCTGGCAGGCGAGTCGTGCATGGACCTGGAACAGACCGCGCCGGCCAAGCAATCGATCTGTTCCAGCAAGATGTTTGGAAAGCGGGTTCACACGCTCAGAGAGCTTCAGGAAGCACTGGCGACCTACATTCACCGTGCCGCTGAAAAGCTGCGCATGCAGCGTTCGCTATGCGGCGCTCTACGCATTGGCATCCAGACTTCGTTTCATGGCGACGGACCCAAGTACGCGAACGCAGCGACGTGCATTCCGGCTTTCCCAACCGATGATGTGCGGCAGCTGACGAAATCTGCACTGCAGGCGGCAGCAGAGATCTACCGGCCTGGCTTTGCGTATAGCAAGGCCGAGGTGCTGCTGATGGACCTGCGCAAGCGGGGAGAGTACACGCAGGATCTTTTCAGCCCAAGCCAGCCGGAGCGCTCGGATGCGCTCATGGCAACGATGGACAAGATCAACCGCCGATGGGGGCATGACTGCTTGCGTACTGCAGCGGTCCCACTGACGCCTGACTGGGGCATGCGTCGTGCCCTGCTTAGCCCTAGTTACATGACCAGCTGGGATCAGTTGTGGACGGTGCAGTGTCGGTAATTCTCGCGTGCGAGAATTAGCTAAAGCTCGGCTTTAGCCTGGGCCGACAATCGCTTGCGCCGGGCGCCGATGCTGGCTCGCGAAACGCCTGCCAGCTTCGCCACCAGCGCATCAGGCACCTTGCCCAGCAAGTGATCGTAGCGGGACGCTACCGAAACACGCTTGTAGGGCTGAATGCCCAAGAAGGCGCAGCGCTGCATTATCACAGGGTACGGTACGCCGGTTTTCCGGCTGATCTCTGTCGGCGTCATGGTCGCAAACAATGATTCGTAACCCAGCAACGGGCCGTGAAAGTCTGGTACTGGATCTGGTGTTGCACTGCCTAGCAACGGCGGGATGGGTTCAAAGCCAAGCCCCTCACGTACGTCCTGCACCAGGTCCAAATCAACGCCGGCGAGCTGGGCGATCTCCTGGTCACTGACGTAGCCAAACAGCGGCTTATAGGGCCTCAGATCGTGCCCGATGGGCAGCACCTGCTTGCGTGGCGCGGGCCGGAAAAAGGGCAAGATGCCCAACGACTCGCGGTAGGCCTTGACGCTTTTGGCGTCCACGCCGCAGCGGGCAGCTATCGAGCTGTCTGCGACAAAGCCTAAGAGATCTTTGAAGGGTTCGATTTTTTTGCCGACAGACCATGGAGGAATCCCCAGTTGCTCACGGCGACGGCGCACGCGGTGCGGGGTCGAGCCGATCAACCGGGCCAGTTCAACGTCCTTGATCTGGCCCAACTTGCAGTCGTACAGCGCCCAGTCAATGGTGGTCATCTTAGGGGTGCCGAGCCGGGGGGAATGCGGGAATGCTCAAGCCTCGCGGGTCCGCACTGGCGTCCCACGACCACCATCCGGTTGGCCCGTAGTGCCGCGTGTAGTAGGCGCACTTCACTTCCTTGCGGGCCAGGTACTTCGGATCCTGACGCCCGTAAACTTCCATCGGTAGCTCCCTGCCGGCGCCTACGTCCATCAGCCAGAAATCGGGAAACACCTGTTCCTGATCCGCATCAAAACGCATCGGCTTGATGAATCTGCGCCCCTGATCGCGGAGCAACGCCTCGATCACCGCCTCATAACCCGACTCAACGGGTATCCACTCGTCACTGACAACCATCAGGGCCACATTGAGCGCTTGGGCTTTGCTGGGCACTGTGGGTTGATCTGTCTGGACAATGGCAATCACTCGGCGTCCTTCGCGCCATCCACGCAGCGCGGCGGCGTAGCTCCTGGCGGTCCTCTGCCATAGTTCTTCGTCCATGAGCAGCCGCGGTACTCCGTGGAAGCCAGCGATGGCGAGATAGCCGCTCATTGCGTGTTCGCGTTCTTCGGAGTGCGCCGCCAAGGGGGCGACGACGATTAGGCGGCGTTTGTTTCTGATCGCGCTGGCCACCTTTTGACTGTTGGCGTCGGCCTGCAGGCCAGCCGAACTCGTAGCAATGAGCAGAGCGTCACCAATGCGCATGCGCGAAGCGAGCATGCGGTCTGCAGCGTGCTGCAGACGGCTGTGAATCAGGCCGAGTCCGCGCTTGCCCGCCATACCTGGTACCCACTGGTTGAGGCCTGCTTCGCTCCAGAGCAAGTGGAGCAAGCCACACAAGGTCATCGCCGGTTTGGAAGGCTTGCTGCTCGATGGGGCAGGGGAAGTACCCTCCATCGGCTGGTTTTCTGCCGGATCCTTCTTGCGAAGCGAAAGGGTGAGCTTGATCTTGAGGTCGCCATCCTTGGTTTCTTCGACCACGCCCTTGCTGTAGGCACCTAATCCCGATTTGTCGGGATCAGGCGAGTAGTACAGGCAATCAAGCGCATGCTCGGCGCCGGTGTGCGGATAGCGGGACAGGTGAAACGAATCCTGTTCGGATCTGTGCCGTACGGCCAAGCGTCGAGTGCCTTTGCCTGGGCACAAGCAACGCACCAGGGCCTGGCCGTGTGCTTTCTGCAGTATGCCTTTCCACTGCACCGCATAGCCTGGCTGGGTCTGGTAGGCCTCGGAATACTGCTTGGCATTCTCGCCTTGTCCGATGCTTACCGGGTAACGTTGATCGGCCATCGCTGCTTCCTCCGTGTCGCTGTGAAATCTCCAGCGCTCGATGTACAATAAGCGCGTGGATTTTTGCTCCTTCGCAAAAACCTAGAAACCCGCAAGCATTGCCGTGCTGCGGGTTTCGTCTTTTATGGCCGCTCGGCCATTCAGGCTTTGAAGCCGCCCAGCTCGATGACTGGCGCAACCTGGGAAATATCGATCTGAGTGGTAGTGCCGTTAGCACTGCGAAATTCCATTTCCATCGACGGTGGCGCTTCGTGCTGCAGCTGCTCCACGCAGCGTTTATTCAGCAACTCAAAAAGCCATTCCGCATCATTGACCGCATCCACTGGATCACGCGGCAGCGCTTGCTGCAGGCTGTGTTTGAGCCAGTAAGAAGTGGTTGGATCAGCCAATGCGGCCGCAATATCGGCGTCTGCTTCGCTGGCCATCAATGCCTTGTTTGCAGGTTTGGTTGTGGCCTGGATGGCCAGCTGGTCGATGGCCACCAGCTCCTGCTTGGTCGCCTCATCCAAGCCACTGTCAAAGTGAACCAGCTGGGTCAGTCCGGTCAGTTGCCACCAGGCCGAAGAAATCCCTTCATTGCGGTCTGCCCCACTGGGCAATGCCAAAGCCCCGGTCAATTCCACCAGGTGTTGCTTGGCCGATTCGATAAGAGCCTGCTGCAGGCGCGCATAGCGTTCATCAGACATTTTCGGTTTCCTCGGTTGCTGACTTCTGCGCCGCATCGAGAGCGGCGACAACGGTGCAGTGGTCAAGCGACACAGCGCCTGACAAACCATCCACGAAGATGACGGCCTGGCCACACATCACCCACGCATTGCCCCTTGTTTCGGCGCGATGTGTTTCACCCTGCCCGTAAATTTCGGCGTAGCTGACCAGGGCACCATGCTTGTAGGTGGTGTTCCAGTCGTGGCACTGGGCCTTGGCGTGCAGCTCTTGCTGTTCAAAGCTCATGGTGGTTGGCTTCGGCATCGGGCTTTCCTTGCGTGTTAGGTGAATTGAATGAAGAAATAACCCGCATCGGCGCCTTGCGGTGCCTTACGGGCCTGCTGATCAAGAATGAGGTGGCCAATGCCATCCTCAAAGATGCCTTCGTACCGAGGCCCTATGTCCTCCAGCTCTGAGGCGTTTAGCTGTAGCAGCCACATGTAGCGGGAGCTGGGTTCATAAATCGGGTCCTGCAGAAAAGCAGGTCGGCCTGACACCTTGCTGATTTCCAGACCGAAATCATCGTCCTCCAGCTCGGCATCTTCCTCTGCCTCGGTGAATTCCTCCTTGCGGATGAATGCACGGTCGAGAATGAAGGCCGAGTCGGGTGGCGACAGCTCATGATCGGTGAGGGTGTGGAGAATCACCCTCGCATACCCGCTATCCCGTGCAGCTTGCAGCTCTGATTGCTGATGCACCGTGTATCGCCGCATGGTCGACAGGTTGAAACCGTTGGCCTTACGGTTCGGCGCAATGAACACCGTCATGGCCATGCCAGGCGGCAGGAAACTAACTGGCAATAAGGCCTCGGTGATCGTACAGAGCGGGGTCAGAGGAACCTTAGTGTCCGGCAATACCGGCCACAACGCAGGATCGTTCATCCGTACGCTGCCGCCGAATTGACCGATTCCTAGGTCCTCTTTGCTGAATGTGATTTTCCACATAGTCCCTCCTTGGCGTTTCTGGCGTCAGTTGCCGTGGGGGATAGAAGGCATATCCGGCAACATTCCTTCCAGTGATTCCTGCGCGGGTGGATCCATACCTGGCCCTGCAGGTAGCTGAATGTCGCCGTCTTCCATTGTCGGCAGCTGCTTGAGCTTGGCATCGCCCAAATCGGCCTGGTCCTCGGTCGATACCAGTACCCGAGCGTTAAACAGGGCGAACTGCAGGTTGTCCCTTTTATCCGCCCATGCAATTCGGCTGTTCACTACATAAGCGAGCGTCCCGCCACGTTGGCCACCGACGCTGATGGTCTGTATCCAGTTATGCTTGGTCAGAATGGCAATGGCTCGTTTGGTGGTAGCGACAGACGTTTCCATCAGCTTGGCCAGAGTGGCCTGACTGATGATCAGCGCACCTTGCTTGTCCATGTGTTGCACGAGGATGTGCATCAGTTGAGCAGCGCGGGGCGCTTGTGCTGTCAACGCAGCCCACGCTTCATGGCCAGCGCGTTCAGTCTGTACCCAAGTACCGCGCTGGGCCGGCTGCGCATAGGCGCGGATCTCGTTATTGTCACTGGCCATTAAGCCTCCTACGGTGTCGTTACGTGATCGATATCTTCCAGATTTGTTAGATATCGTTCATGAGTCACGCATACCCTAGCTCATCTGGTGAGCGATGGGTAGCTCATCCTTGCACGTTATCTTCCAAATCTTGTGAGATATCTCTCACACATGAGCTAGGGGTAGCTCATCGAGGGGGGTAGCTCATACTGTGAGCTAACCTAGCTCACGGATGATGAGCTAGGGGTAGGTCATAGATAGTGAGCGATGGTCGCTCACAGATCATGATCGGAGGTTCGTGCATAGTATGAGCGAGGTGCTGCCCTGCAGGCCGCGAATTACAAGGCCCGGCAAGTCGTCGTTCTTATGATCTCCTAACCCCAGCTGCATTTGCTTTGGCTGTTAGGGCCTCAAAGTCGCCTGCCGGCGGCGGCCAGTCGTGAATGGCTGACAGACTCCGGCTGCGCCTGCGCTAGTCACCCATTCCCGCCCGGCTCGACTGACAGCTCATCACGAATACGCATCACGGTGGTGGTTGAACAGTTCGCGTGCCTGGCAGTAGCGCGAATCCCGAGGTTCGCGCCCAGTAGCTCACGCACCCGCTTGCGCAGGTCCTCGTTCACTGGTCTGCCCTTGTACACACCAGCTGCTTTCGCTTTGACGATGCCCTGACTCTGCCGCTCCCGCCGCTGCTGATAATCCTTGCGGGCAATTGCCGCCATCATGTCGATCATCATGTAGTTGATAGCCGACAGCATCCTGTCTGTGAATTCATCGTTGGTGGGCAGGGTCATGCCCTGGTGACTGGTAGGGAGGTCGATAGCGACGATACGCAGACCGCGCTGGTCAATCGCGGCCCTGAGTTCCCGCCAATCCTGATCACCCATGCGCGATAGTCGATCAATGCTCTCCACCAGCAACACATCGCCTCGCTTGGCGTCTTTCAGCAAGCGGATGAGTTCTGGCCGGTTGGCATGGGAGCCGCTGGCGTTCTCCATGTAACTGGCCGCAATGGCGAGGCCGAAGCCGGCGACGAATGCTTCCAGCTGATCACGGGCGCGGCTAGCGTCCTGATCATCGGTCGAAGCTCGTAGGTAAGCGCGGATGAACATTGGGAATACCGTATCAGTATGGGTGTACTCAAATCAGTGTATCAGAATGGGTGTATTTTTTGTTTCCGAGCCGAAGGGGCAGGGCAGGGCATCCCTGTATCATATGGGGTATACCCATTTGTGACGATATAGTTTCCCGGTCCCCGAAGTGACGAATGCGAGGGTTGGGCGCCTGGCCAGCCGCCTAGCCCGTGGGCGCAATGTCAGTCAATTCGTCACTTTAGGGACCGGTCCATTCGTCACTCCAGGGACCTGGATCAGCCTTGCAGTTTGCTGAATTCGCGATACAACCGCGCCAAGAGAGGTTGAGCGGCTTCCAACTCGGCCAGTTCTGCCGAGGTAACTTTTCGACGTTCCAAAGCGCTTACCACGGGTGCTGCCAGCTTCTTGGCTTCTTCCTCGCCGAAGTCTTTGACCCATTGGTCATATCCGCCTGGGTATCGGCCCTGTTCTCCGGCCTGACGCAGATCAAACAGCGCCTGGTCATCCTCCTGGTGCGCGTGCTTCAACTGCTCAGTCCATTTCTTTCGGTCTGACAGCTCAGGGCCGAAGATTTCGAGCAGCCGGGTATCGGCCAACGTACGCAGTGAACGGTTGATACCCGCCAAGCTTTCCTGCAATGGCTGCAGCAGCTGGGCGAGATCCTTATCGGTTGGGGTGGTCATGGTTCAACGTCCTTGGTGGTCATGGAATGTGTCTGCCAGTACCGAAGCCGTTCGGCGTCGGCCTCCAGCACGAAGCGATCAATCATTTCGGCAGGTGCGCAGATCTGCGCGCACCGCCAGCCCTCCGGGGTCTGTGTCAGGTAACTGGAATAGATCTTGTCGCGGATGGCCAAGGCGCGCTGCTTGGTAAGTCCGTGCGCATTGGCGACCGCGACAAGGCCCTTGCCTTCGACCAGGATCTCGAAGGCTACGTCGAGGCTGCGTGAGTGCATTTTCGACTTGGTGCGGATCCGCTCGAATTCCTCTCGGGGGATCCGCAGGTCCTGGTCAGGATGCCGGGCGGTCATTCAGAGTCTTTCCATCGCTCGGCCAGCTGCGCACGGGCTTTCTCCAACTCGGCCTTGAGGTAGGTGTTTTCCGAGGTGAGGGTTTCCACCTGTGCTGACAGCACAGCGTTTGCCTCGCGCAGTTTGCCCAACTGGTCATCGAGCAGGGTTTGCTGGGTCGAGTTCGCCGGTGCGCCTTTATCGGATCCTTTCTTGGATCCGCCGTTATGTACGCGGAGGGCTTTGGTGTTGCGCAATGTGGTGCGGACCTCCTGGCGGAGGTTCAGGTCTTCATTGCCCTCTGCGCGCTCCAGTAGATCCGCAGCAGCTTGCGGGTCCAGTTTATCGAGGCGGCTGATATCGTTGACCGTCGAGATATCCGCAGTGATGCCACGGGCGACCGCCTCGCGGCCTGCGCCTTCCTTGGTGACGTTCACCAGATAGGAAAGGCGTTCAGCCACCCAGTTTATCCCTTTGGACCATTCAGCAGCGACCTTCTCCAGGGTGCCGAGCCTGTCCTTGTCTTCCTGCAGGGCAAGTGCCAGTTCCAGCTGAGTGAGGTTTTCGCTGTGAACGTTTTCGGACCGCTGAATGCGCTTCGCTTGAGCATCGGTGAGGTCTTTCACCGTCACTTCGACCAGCACACCCGCAATGATGCACGCCCTATAACGGCGTTCACCGGCAACCATCAGGTACTTGAAGCCTGACTCAGGGTTTGGGTGCAGTCGTATTACGCAGGGTTCGATCTGGCCGTTTACCAGAATGTCGTCCGCCAGTTCCCGCAGCGATTCCTCAGAGAATCCTGGGTTGTCTTGGCTACGGATCTGCTTCACACACTCGATTTCGCCAGGGTTGACCTTTTCAATCAGCGCACCTTCGTTGGCCGGGCGCTTTTGAAAGTCGGAAAGCTTTTTGGCCGTCGCCGCAACTGCACGACCAAAGGAGTTTTTCTTCTCCGTCATGATTCAATCCTCACTCCGCAAAGACCTTGCTAAGCACCGCTGCGCAGGCCCGTTTCATTTCTTTACCCGCATCCCGCTGACTCCCGCTGCGAGCTTTACGCCACACAGGGTTGCCGGCTGCCAGAGATTTGTTGATGCAGGGGCGGTGGGTGATTTGTTCGTTGAACATGGCCTCGCCGTGTTCCTCGCGAAGGCTCGGCAAGATCTCCAGTTCTTCGCTTGAGCGGCTATTGATGAGGTTCGGCAAGAAACCTAGGAAACGCAGGCCCGGGTTGTATTGATCCTGCACAGTTTCAATTGTGGCCATCAGCTTCGGCATGCGAGCCAGCGTGAATGCGCTGATGTTGAACGGAGTGACAACTGAGTCAGAAGCCGCTAGGGCGGCAATCATGCGGCGCTGCAGGTTCGGCGGAGTATCGATCAAGCAAAGGTCGAACTCGTCATTGAAGCGGTCCAGAGCCTTGGCGAGATTGGTTACAACGTCCAGCTCCATATCATCCACATCCAGCAGCGCTACGTCGGCCTCGATCAGCCAGATGTTGGGCGCAACCTGGCGCGGGACGAAGCCGGCGTGCTCGTCAGTGAAAAGCTGACTGGCCATGAGGTAGGGCGTATCGTCGCCATCCTCGATAGGGGGGAAGAACTGCGACAGGTCGCTTTCGTCCAGGTCGAGTACAAGCACACGTTTACCTTGTTCTGCTGCATAGCAGGCCAGGTGGGCTTCAAGGGTGGTTTTGCCAACGCCACCCTTTTGGTTCGCAACGGCAGTGCGTTTCATGGTGACCTTCCTATGATCTCCGGTGGAGCAGTGGATTGAACGTGGGATCATGCTTGCATCAGTAAACCCCATAGTCAACCCCTAAAAAGGGTTTACTAGATTTTCTCGCATGCGGGAAATTGATAAGGGTCACGGATCAGCGCTGTGGCTTTCTCGCATGCGAGAAAGGTAGGGAAGGGAGTTGCTACACTGCGCGCACGTCAACATGTGTCGTACGGGATGGTTTCCTTGCGTACAGATCCTGTTGGCCAGGGTGGCAGTTCGGGGCGGCTCCCAGCTGCCACCTGACCACCCTCCAAAGCCCGTCCTAGACCGTTCGTCGGGCAATCTGAGCAAAACGTATTTCTCGTTGTCTTCTGCGCGAGGTGTCTCATCCCCGAAACACCTTGTTACCCGGCACGAAGCCGGCGTCCGTGCATTGCAGATGCCAGAAATATGGATATTTCCTTTTCAAATCAAAGACCTATTCAAATCACACCCTTACCAGGCGTTAGCCAGGGGCTTGGCCGTTCGTCGCCGAATGTGATGGATCCGATATTTCTCACAGTGAAACCTTGATTTCGTGAAATGAAAGGCATATCTTAAACCACGAAACACGGATTTCATGGATCAAAACTCGAAAGAGGGAAGAAATGCGAGGTGGGATCTAGAACAAAATCGAAGAGGACTCCAGTATCGCCCCTGTATTTGGCCAAGAGCTGCCCAGGGGAAGAGATGCAGAGCCTAGAGAAGAAAGATCTGGCGGTTTTCGCCGTCGCCCAGCCGGATTACCGAGTAATCCTTAATGAAAGGCAGGAAAGCGACGGTCGGAAATGGGAATTAATCATTGAGAGCCCTTCAACGGGACAACGCTTCAACGTAGTAACCTCGTTAGGGAAAACACGGTTATTTAAGAATGCCGATACTGCTATCGACTTCATAAAGGATACCTGCCCTAACAATCCTAATAAGGCAATAACCGTAACGTACGGGGGTTCCCCGTCATGATCAAAGAGGCAATGGTATGCAACTCTCTGCTCGCAAAACTCAACGCAACGTAGGTATCAACGACAAACAAACCTGGCGGACCTGGCTCAAGGACAAAGCCACTGCAACTCTGAAACAAGTTCTCTCGCAAAAGACTCCATCGCACAAGGCATTGATGCGCGATGACTGGATGGCCAAGGCCACCAAGATCGCAGTGTTGGGGTCGCTGTTCTCCTTCGCAATCCTCCCTGAAATCGCCAACGCGGCAATGGATTTCAGCGGCCTGAAAAACCTGGCCAAGGACGTAGTGTCCTTCCTCATCTTTGATATCGGCTACTACCTGGGCATCGCAGCCATTGCGTTCTGCGGTTTCCAGGCCAAGTCGGGCCGTATGTCGTGGGGCCAGTTCGGCTGGGCTGTTGCCGGCGTGTTCCTGGTGTTCTTCTCGCCAAACCTGGTCGATACCATCAAAACCGGTGCGCAAACCGCACTGAAGTGAGGTAAGCGATGGCCGAGTACGACGACCTTGAAGAAGGTGAAGTGCTCGTATTGGCAATGGCCCGGCCTTCAATGGTCGGACCATTCACATTGTCGAGCATTCTTATAAGTCTGATAGCACCTGTGCTGTTAGCACTGTTGATTCGATCACTGTACCCGTTGGGTCTTATCCCAGTCTTGTTTGTCATTTCGTATTGGATATGCAGTAAAGACGTATATCTATTCGGAGTTTTACAGGCAGCAAGTAACTTGAAGGCATCGCGGTTACGCAAACTTTGGGGGTATCGCAGTTATGCGCCTCGTTGATAAGGCATTCAAAAAGCTGACGCGAAATATGGATCTTTCGCTTGGTGTTCAGCATCCAGAAGCTGCGGCACTGGATGATGATGAAATGCTGGTGAGCGCAATGGTGCCGTATGACGTCCACTACGATGACGAAACCGTTATCACCAGCGAGGAAGCGCTGGTCCAAGTCATCAAAGTGGACGGCCTCTTGTTCGACTCGCTTTCTGCCGAGCAGATCAAGCGCTTCGAGCAGCAGCGCAACACTGTGTTCCGCACCATCGCAAGCAGTGACCTGACTGTCTACGTCACGTTCGTGCGCCGCAAGGTGACCGACTTTCCTGATGGCGTAGGCGGTACCTGGTTCTCCCAGCAGTTCAACAAGCGTCTTCGCCAGCGCTACGAGAGCCGTGGTTTCTACATCAACGATATCTACATTTCGTTGGTAAGAAGGCGTTTTCGTGCGGGTATGCCTGGTCTGATGGATCGGGCTATCGCGCTGATGACCGGTACCGAGGCCACCAAGAATGAAGCGGAATCGCTGGATGCGATGGCCGACTCGCTCTACAAGGCCTCCAACCTGGTGCTGCGTAGCCTGGCTGACTACGGTACTCGCCGGCTACGGGTGCAGCGTCATCCTGAGCCGCGTATGGGCCGTATTGATCGTGAAACCGCGTTCAACGCCGTGCAGCGTTTCCAGCTGCAGTGGCATGACTTCAAGGCAACGGTTGGTGATCACGAAGTCTACGAAGCGGAAGCCGTGCATGACTTCCTGGGTGAGGAATTCTGCGAGCTGAGCAGTTTCTTCAACTACCTGATCAACCTCGACAACCGCAAGGTGCCCGTGTCGGACCTGCTGATCAGAGAGTCGCTGCCATACGCCCGGCTGAATTTCCGGGTCCTGGCCAACATGTGCGAGATCCGTGGCAGCACCGAGTCGAAAATCGGCGCGATGCTAAGCATGGGCGAGTGGCCGCGCCGTACACCGTCGCGCATGCTCGACAAGTTCCTGCAGCAGCCGGTGGAGTTCATCATCACCCAGTCGTTCACCTTCCAGAACCGGATTGAGGCTGAGCAGGGGATGCTGGATGAAACCCGTCGCATGACCGTGGACGACAAGCACAACATTTCTGAGGACGACCAGAAGGAACTGAAACAAGGTATCAGCGACCTCCGCCGTGGCAATGCGGTCAATGGTGCGCATCACCTGACCATTTTCGTGCATGTGCCATCGCTGCCAATGAATACCGAGGCAAACCGGGAGATCAACCGCAAGCGCCTGGATCATGCGGTTGGGCTGGTGGAAGGTTGCTTTGTTGAAATGCTGGTCAAGCCAGTGCGTGAATGGTTCGCTCTGGAAACCTTCTTCTGGTCGCAACTACCGGGCCAGAAAGAAGCGCTGATCGGTCGACGCGGCAAGATCAAGTCCAGCAACTTCGCCGGGTTTGCATCCTTGCACAACTACGCCCGGGGCCGTCGCGATGGCAACCTGTGGGGGCCTGCGATCACCGCCTTTGAGACGGAGAGCTACACGCAATACAACTTCAATTTCCACCGTGAAATGGAAGGCATGGTAGCGGGCCATTTAGGCATGGCGGCTGATACCGGCATGGGTAAAACCACGCTGCTGACCCTGCTGATCTCCGAGGCAGACAAGGCTGAGCCGCTGGTGTTCTGGTTCGACAACCGCTTTGGGGCAAAGGTGTTCATGAAGGCTATGGGCGGCGTTCACACCACGCTTTCCCCGCACAGCAACATGCGCTGGAACCCGCTCAAGCTGCCCGATACGCCGGAGAACCGTGCGTACCTGGTCGATTGGCAAGTGCAGATGCGCGAGTGCTACGCCTCGACGCCGACCAGTGCCGAAGACATTACCCGGTTCAAGGCAGCAGTGGAGGAGAACTACGGTCTGCCGCTTGCTGATCGCCGTCTGCGTAATGTGGTCTGGACCTACGGCCAGGGCGAACTGGCCGACATTATGGCCATCTGGCATGGCGCCAAAGGTGTTACCGGCGCTAATGCGGGTGTGTTCGACAATGCCGAGGACTCCATCGACTTCTCGCAAGCGCGGCACTACTGCTTTGAAATGATGGAGCTGCTCAAGGGGGGTGAAGCCCGTCCCGAGCTGCCTGTCGTGATGAGCTACCCGCTGCATCGGATCGAGCAGGCCATGAATGGCCGCCCGTTCATCCTGGTACTGGAAGAAGGCCAGAACCTGGTCAAGAACGAGTTTTGGCGCAAGAAAATCGACAACTTCATCATGCAGATCCGCCGTAAGAACGGGCTGATTATCTTCGTGACGCCGGATGCCAAGTATTTCCGCAGCGAAACGGACTCCATCGATAAGCAGACCGTCACCAAGATCTACCTGGCCAGCGACCAGGTGAAAGATGAAGACCATGAAAACCTGACGGTGGCCGAGCGGGAATGGCTACGCAAGCTCAACCCGAAGGAACACAAATTCTTGATCCGTCGTGGTCGGGAATCGGTGCGGGCTTGTTTCGATCTCTCGTCGGATAACCCTGATGAGGACCTGTCCGACTTTATCCCGGTCCTGTCCTCGAATGACGTTGGTGTCGCCCTGATGGATCAGATCATCGAGCGCCTTGGCACCGACGATCCATCGGTCTGGGTACCTGTGTTCATGCAGGAAGCCAAGGCCAAAAACACCCACAACTTGAAGGCGGTTCGATGATGACAACTATCAAGAAACTCGGCTTGGCAATCGCCGTTTCCGTGGCTATATCCGGCCAGGCCTCCGCAACCGGTGTGCCTACTGGTGACGCTGGCACCTGGGCGGCTCTGGCGCAGAACCTGGCTGTGCTGCAACAGCAGTACCAGACGCTGAAAGACCAGTACGAGACGCAGGGCAACATCCTGAACAACCTGCAGGGTGCATACGGTCGCGGCGCGATTGGCCTGAACGAGTCGATTAACTCGGCCTCGGTCGTACCTGGCTCTTGGCAAGAGGTGGTGTCTCGGCAGAACAGCGGCGCTTACGGAAGCAAGCAGAGCTACTACGAGCAGTTGATCAACACTTTGCCGCAGGAGCTGTTCACCGCACCGGAAAGCAATCGTGCCAAGGACTACCAGCTCAGTTCTAACTCGGTTGTGGCTGCGCTGTCCGCAGGTGATGCGCTTTACAGCGAAGTGCAGGTCCATCTGAACAACTTGGCCACCCTGTCCCAGCAAGTGGACCTGACGACCAACGCCAAGGATGCTGCCGACCTGCAGAACCGCATCGCCACTGAAAACGGCATGTTGACCTCGGCCCAATCGAAGCTGCAGGCCCTGAACATGAACCTGCAAGCGAACCTGGCCAACCAGGAAAACCAGGCTACGGCACAGAACGAACAGTTCTTCCGCTGGAAGGACGAAAACTGATTCTCGCGTGCGAGAAAGGAGAAACCCTATGAAAGCGCTCTGGCTGATCCTCAAGGTAATCACCTTCCCGGCATGGGCACCGCTCTGGTTGACCTGGAAGCTTGGCAAGTTTCTGCTGGTTCTGGTGCTGGTGTCCGCCGCCTCGGGTTGCGTAACCAACAGCGGCACCATCGACAAGTCGCCATGCGCCTGTGAATTCACCCCATTTGTCATCCAGCACAAGGAGTCCCGCAATGCGTAAGTTCTTCACCCTGACCAACATCATCTGCGTGGGCGTGGTCGGCTTTGCGGCGGCGTCGATCATCTACGTCAATGTCACCAACATCAATTTCAGCTCTACGCCGGAGGACGAAGCGGCGCCGGTAGTCGAGGTGCAAACCGGCAATCCTTTGCTGAAAGCAACCAAAGACGATGTAGCAGGCTGGTTCCCTGGCACCTGCTTTGCCGAGATCTACATGCAAAACCCGTCGTACAACGGCGGTCTGGTGAAAGGCTGCATCGACAAAACCGCGCAGGAGATCAAGGCCCAAACCGGAGCTGCCTTGAGTGCTGAGGACTTCCGGTCGCCCGAAGTGATCTCCCACTTCAAGACCGTATACGGGGCCGGGAATCCATGGCGCAGCTGACGTTACAAGGCCTGGTTGGGGCCACTGACGAAGTAACCACTTCCTTTGTCAGTGAGGTCTTCCCCAACCTGGCCAGCATGGTAGAGCCGCTGGTATGGACTCTGGCGGTGGGCTACTGGGTCGCTTTGGGTCTGCAGATGTACAACGGCCATGTTTCAGTCAAAGGCTGGGATATCGTCAAGCGGGCCATGTTGACCGCCCTGGTGTTTACCTGCCTGAACTGGTCCGCAGGCGGGACGGTTCTTTATCAGGCCTGGGGCGCTTGGACCGAAAGTATCGCGTCAAAGATCATGAGCGGCGGCGTAAGCACGAACTCCATGCTCGATGCGCTTTACGTCGATATTGGCAAGGTCGCCAGTACGCTGATGAATGTCAGCTGGCGGCAGGCAGCGATGATCTTGATGGGGACCGGCCTGTTTGTGCTGAACTGCATCCTGTTTATCGCGGCTGTGCTGAACATGCTGATTGCCAAGTTTGGTGCAGCAATCGTCATGGCGATACTACCGATCATGATTGGCTTTATCTTCTTTGATGCGGTGCGCCAGTGGGCAATGAACTGGTTTAGCAAGATGCTGAACTTCTCATTGATCTACATCCTGTCGATTGCTGTTGTCCGTTTTGGTTATTCCGTGTTCGGGGATGCAATCAAAGAAGTGGCCGCAACGGCAACTGTTACAGATGCCGCCCTGATCACTGCGCAGCAATGGGGCCAGTTGGTGATTGTTGAGGGTGTCATGATCATTTGCATGCTGCAGGTGCGCGGTTGGGCAGCAGCATTGTCATCGGGCGCGGCTGTTGGTGGTTCATCGCTGGTGCTGATGGCACTGCGTACTTTAGGGGTTCGTAAATAATGGACAAACAAGACAAGCAATTTGATAAGGCTGAAAAAGCCCGTCGTAAGCGTGAAGTCGAAGGCAACAAGACCCGACAAGAGCGCAATCGCTCGCTGTTCTTCCAAGGGGTGCAGGCTATCGCGATCCTGGGGCTTGGCTTCGCCGTGGCAAGCCTGGCGAATTCCAAGACCTATATTCCAGTGGTTACGGTACTGGGAGCTGACGGCGAGGTTCTGAAACAGCGTGTTATCGATCAAGATAACGTCGATCAGGAGCAGGCGATTATCGAGAAAACCCTGTTCGACATGATCCGCGCCTGTGAAACCTTTGACCCCAAACGCAAGCAGCAGCTGTCGGATACCTGTCATACCTACCAGACGCAGCAAGTCGCCAGGGAATATGAGGAAGTCACCAATCCAGAGAACCCACAAAACCCCTATGTTCTGCTGGGTGAAAACGATTGGATCGAAGGGCAGCCGTACTTGATGAACAAAGTTGGTGATGAATATCAAGTTGCGTTCAAGTCGATTACGCATAAATGGGGAGACAAGGAACCGGTAGAACGTCGTTACCTTGCAACCATCAAGATTGCGCATACTTTGGTACCCCGTGCCCTTGGGGATCGTTGGGAGAACCCTTTTGGCACGCTGGCCACTGTGTATCGCAAGAGCGAAGAACTGAGCCGCCGGTAATTCGCTGAACTGACAAGGAAACTAATCATGAAAAAACAGTTTGTTTTGCCGACTGCTATTGCTTTGAGTTTGTCTCTTTGCGCATTTAGCACCCATGCCGCGAAGTTGCCGAAGCCGCTTTCCAGTGATAATCGCGTAAAACAAGTGCCGTACGATCCCAACCAGGTTTATGAGTTGGTGGGCACTTATGGCTACCAGACTTCCATCGAGTTTGAAGCTGATGAAATGGTGAAGGTCGTGGCCCTGGGCGACACCATCGCCTGGCAGAGCATGCCATTTCGCAACCGTGTGTTTCTCAAGCCGGTAGAAGACAACGCCGACACCAACATGACGGTGATCACCTCCAAGCGTACCTACTACTTCCAGCTGAACAGCACCAAGGTCAAGTCGGGCCAGTCGTACCTGGTGCGATTCGTTTACCCGAACGCTCGCATCACCTCGTACAACCCCGAGGGGGAAACCCCTGCTGGCAGTACCCCGGTCACCAGCTCGGGCACTCCGGCATCGCCGAACATCAATTACGGCTACTCGGGGGACAAGGAAGCCATCGGCGTGCAGGGTGTGATGGACGACGGTCAGTTCACCAAGTTCCTGATCAAGAAAGGCGCCGATCTGCCGCAGTTCTACCGCGTACTGCCGGATGGTACCGAGGCGATGGTCGATGCTCGCCGTGAAGGTGAGTACATGGTCGTCAAGCGCCTGGCCAGCATGTTCGTCTTGCGCAGTGGTAATGCCTACGTCTGCGTTGAAAACCTGGCCAATCCCTACAAGCGCACCGTAACCCATGGTGCCCGTGACGGCGGGGGGGCATAAAGATGGCCACCGAACCTACTCAACCTCAAGAAAAGACCCGTGACGAAGAGATCCGCGAGTGGAACGAGTCCAACTCGATGCTCAAGGGCAAGGCAGGCAACAGCAAGCGCAGTGGTATTGCCATTGCGGTAGCCGCAGTGGTCGCCTGTGGCTTCGCGTACATGGTTACCCATGGCGATGACGAAACCGAGAATAAAGACACGCTGAAAAAAGAAGAACTGGTCGCGGCCAGCCCGCGCAAAGTGATGGATCCGCCACCTCGTCGGGAGGCTGCGAAGGTCGCGCCGGTGAGCAATGAGCCGGGCGCGCCGGCAGATACGCCACGTTCGGTCGTTGACCGGCAGCAGCAAGGCGCCGTGAGCGATGAAGAACGACGCCGGCAGCAGCTGGAAATGCAGGCCCAACTGGAGCGGGAGAAAATGCTCGCGGCACGGCAGCGCTCGGCCATTTTCGCGACGGCCAAGGACGAAGGTTTTGACCAAGGGGCAGGGCAGGGCGCCGATGGCCAGCAGGCCAACGGTGGCTCTCTACTGGGTGGCGGTGGTCGTTCTTCACAAGGCCCGATGAATGCAAACGATGCTTTCGCCGCGTCTACCTACAGCGATAGCGTGCCGTTCACCGAAGCCCGTGTGATGGAGAACCTGGGATACAAAGTGCTGCAGGGGGCTGTCATCGAGGCAACCCTGCAGCCCCGCGCTCAAAGCCAACTGCCTGGTCAAATCTGCGCGTCGATTGCACAGGATGTATACGCCGCCGAAGGGCGCCGGGTAATGCTCCCGTGGGGTTCCTTGGTGTGTGGGAGCTACAACGCCAGCTTGAAGCCGGGCCAAGAGCGCTTGTTTACCATCTGGAACTTTGTGCGAATCCCGCGCCTGGACGGGCGCCCTCCGATGGAAATCCCGCTCAACAGTGCCGGTACCGACCAGTTGGGTACCGCTGGCCAGGGTGGCGTGGTCGACAACCACTGGGCGCAGATTTTCGGTGTCGCGGCTGCGGTATCGATCATCGGCGCCGGTGCCTCGAACAGCGGTGTTTCGTCGAGCGATCAGGAGAATTCCTCGTCCCGCTACCGCAGCGAAGTACAGGAAGCCGCCGCCGATTCGGCACAGACCATTTTGGGCCGCTACGCCAACATTCAGCCGACCGTGACTGTCCCGCATGGCTCGCGTGTCGTGATTTATCTGCAGCGCGACCTGGACTTTACCAAGGCATTCGCCAAGCAGGCCGAACGCGCCGAAAGCGGCGGCGTTACCTTCATCAACTGAGGACCGGATATGTCTGAGATTGCATCCTTTCGCACAAAACTGGGTCCGCTTGCTGGCATGTTGGATGACCCGGAAGTGACAGAGATCGCTATCAACGGTCCAGACAACGTATGGGCCGGCTACCGCAGTAGCCGGTTCATGCGTCCGGTTCCGGTTCAAGGTGTAACGCTTCCCCTGATCAAATCGCTGGCCAGCCTGATTGCCGCCCACACTGACCAGGAAGTGAGCGCCTACACGCCAATCCTGTCGGGGCGTATCCCAATCAATCTGGACGACAACGTGCCGGACAACGAGCGGGGCGACTACCGCGTCCAGATCGTCCTGGCCCCGGCTGTTGAGCAGCACATCGGCGGTATCGTCTGTATCCGTAAACCAGGGCGGAAGCAAATCACTCTCGATCAATACGAGGCTTCCGGTGCTTTCGACTTCATCAACCAGCCACGTGATCATGGCCAGTACAGCGATGATCACCTGGTTGAACTGTATCGGGCCAAGCGCTGGAAAGAGTTCTTCAAGGGCATCGTCAAGGCGCGCAAGAACATCATGGTTTCTGCCGGTACCAATGCCGGCAAAACCACTTTCCTCAACGAGTTGCTGCAGCATGTGGACGGCAACAATGGCGAGCGAGTAATCACCATTGAGGACACCCGCGAACTGCGCCCAGCGGGCGGGAACGTGGTGAACCTGATCTATTCGCGAGGTGGCCAGGGCAAGGCCCGTGTTACGCCATTCGATCACCTGGAATCGATTCTTCGCCTGACCCCAGACCGGGCAATTATGGGCGAGCTGCGTGGCGGCGAGGCGTTCCCCTTCCTTGAACTGATGAACACCGGTCACAGCGGCACGATGAGTTCTATCCACGCCGACTCGCCGGATCTCATGTTCGACCGCCTGGCATCAATGGCATCGCGTGGCGGTGCTGACATGAGCAAAAACCAGCTGATCGAGTTCTCCCGGCATCTGATCGATGTCGTTATCCAGTGGGAATACGGCTTCGATGGCCGACGCATCATCACGGAGGTTCACTATGCGAAAGCTGCCTAAGTTCACCCTGGCGCTGCTGGCCAGTGTCTGCGCGTCTGCCATGGTTCATGCCGAAGATGCACAGCCGACCCGGTTTTCCGAACTTGCCGCCAAGTGCGCGCCGACCGTTCACCCGTCCACGCTCAAGGCGTTGATCGGCAACGAGTCTACCTTCAACCCTTACGCAATCGGCGTGGTTGGCACTCACCTGCAGCGGCAACCGCAGTCCTTGAGCGAAGCCATCGCCACTGCCGAGCAGTTGGAACGGGACGGCAAGCGTTATGCCATGGGCCTTGGCCAGTTGCTAGTCACCAACATGCGTGCACGCGGGCTGAGCTATCAGGATGTGTTCGAGCCATGCCGCAACTTGCAGGCCATCAGCAACTTGCTGGTGGAGTATTACAAGCAGGCGCTTACGACCAGTAGCGACAAGCAAGAGGCGCTGTTGAAGGCCTTTTCGATGTACTACAGCGGCAACGAGCTGCGTGGCTTCCGCCCGGATCGACCTGGCGAAATGTCTTACGTCGAGAAAGTGGTTCACCGCGCCCTGAACCCCACTGCTGAGGATCCGATTGTGCCGGCTGTAGAGGGTGCAGAAGGCGCTGAGCCGATTTCCGTGGTTGCAGCTAGCGCCCCTGCCCGAAAAGCGCCGCAGCGCGCTCGTAGGGCCTCTGAACAGCAGGAAGGTCCATGGCTGACCTTCACTGACGACAATGGTCAAGCCGTTGCTGCCGCGAAGACTGAGACGGCCAGCAAGCCGCAGATCCAAGTCCACCTCAACACCGATGCCGAGGCTGATATTCCGAAGCGGGAATTCAAGCGCTTCGATCAACCTGCGCCACAACACTTTGAACAAGCCGAGGCGCAGCCTGTTGCCGAACAGCAGCAAGCCACCCCGTCATTTGTCCAGATCATCAATTGATTTCTCGCACGCGAGAAAAGGAGTTCGTATGCGCACCCCAATCATGACTTTCCTCGCTGCGCTGGCATTTGCCGGTACCGTGCAGGCGAATGAATTGCCGCAGCCACCAACTAATTACGACTACGGCTCTAAAAGCGATTCAGAAGCTTGTGGGGCCACCCTGTGTCTGCTGGGCATGATCCGCGACGGTGATTGTGACAAGTACGTCACCAAGTACTTCAGCATCATTCGAACGAAAAAAGGAAAATTCAGCCCGTCCAGAACTGCCGAGGCTCGGGGTGACTTTGTTGCCCAATGTGCTGAGGACCAGGACCGTGCTAAAGCGGCCAATGACAAATGGGGGACCGTACAACGTGGCTTCTAAGTTCACTGCAGTAAGGTCCCTTTCCTTGGCCGTAGCGATGGTGGCCAGCTCCCTGGTTTGGGCTGACCAAGCGCCTGCTTCGTCGGAGCCTGTAGCCGCACCGGTACTGGTCGATGGCGCGCGCCGCATTGAAGTCGGCTTCTCGCCGGAAGGCTCGGCACAGGACCTGGTACTGCGCACCATAGGCGCGGCGAAAAGCTCGATTCGCCTTTCGGCGTACATGCTGACCAGCCCCGATGTGACCAAGGCCTTGATCTCGGCCAAACAGCGCGGTGTCGATGTGGCGGTGGTGGCTGACCATCAAGGCAATCTGCAAGGCGGCGCTGCCCGCGCTGGCCAACATGCGCTGACATTGCTGGCCCGTGCCGGCATCCCAACCCGTACGGTGAAGGCCTACGCGATCCACCATGACAAGTTCATGGTGATTGACGGCAAGGCAGTTGAAACCGGCAGCTACAACTACACCGCTGCAGCTGCCAGAAACAATAGTGAGAACGCATTGGTCGTCTGGAACGACGCCGATCTCGCTGAGCAGTACCTGAACCACTGGCAGAGCCGGTGGGAGAAGGGCCAAGCATTCAAACCAAGCTACTGAGAGGGCACGCACATGGACAAGCAAACTGATCAGACCACCACTTACCAGCTGTTCCAAAAGGGCAGGGAACCGGAAACGTTCACCGACGCAAAGCTGGCGGGCGCAGCCTGGTTCAAGGCCGAGCTGTCCGACAAATCCGTGATGACTGTTCAACAGGGCGGGCAAGCCGCCCGTGTCTTTGCGCAGGTTGGCAAGGAGGGCACGCAGTATTACAAGGATCTGCCCTTCGACAATATGCCAGGCGCTGCAGACTTCAAAGCCTCGTTCAAGGATGCGCTGGAGCTGCGCAAGGCTGAGCAATCCGGCGCGGCCTCTGGTAAACCCGGTGAAGCGATGGCAATTTCCAAGCCAATGGATATGCCGGCCATCAAGGCAGCTGAGCAGGGTAAGACCTACGACGGCAAGATAGTCGCCTTCCACAACAACCAGGTGATTCAGGCCGTCACTGACGGACAGAAGACTATCCATATTGCCCATGAGCGAGCGGCCTTGAGCAGTGCCAAGGCTGGGTTGTTGCACCAGGGCAAGGATCTGTCGATTCGTTACCCCTTCTCGGGCGTTGGCATCGTGCAAGAACGCCAGCTGCAGCACGAACTAAAAACCCCCTCACATCAACCGAAAGGCTACGGCGGCAAAGGTTTTTGAGTAGTAGCTGAAAAAGGAGAAAGGAGCCGGTAGGCTCCTTTCTTTTTGCCCGATATTCGATATGACTCATGACGAAATCGATCAGCTGCTGTGGCCATTCGAGCCGCTATTCGGTCGCTGGTCGGACGCACAGATCGCCACTGCAGCGGGTGTTAGCATCCACGCGGTGGCAGGCCGGCGCAGACGCCTTGGCATTGGGAGCCATCTGCAGGCCTATGATTCCATCTTGGGTCTGTTCACGGATGAGCATGTGGCCCAGCTGGCAGGGGTGGCCAAGCAAACGATAACGGTCAGGCGGTCATCCCTGGGCATTCCGTCGCACCGTGACCAGCAGACCAATCCGCTCGAAGTGTTCGATCCCCTGCTAGGGGTGTTGAGCGATGCCGCGATTGCTCAACTCGCCGGCAGAAGTCCGAGTGCAGTTCTCAAGCGCCGGCGTAAACTTGGAATCACCACGTACCGTCCACGATCCGATACCCCGCAACTGAAAACCCCGCACAAGGCGGGGCATAGTGGGAAGCTGGCCAGCACTACCAAAGGCGTTTGACTCACATCCTGGGATGCCCGCTGCTCGGGCCTTCCAAGTGAGTACGTTGCTTGCGCTCCAGCGCCTGGCCGTCCGCAACATTCCGCGGTTGAATCGACTCCCTACGCTGCCGCTCGCGTTCTTGCTGTAGCGACAACGCCGTGGTTTTGTCGTAGCGCTTGGCGATTGCTGCCGGCAGATCTTTGATGGAGTCCGCATAGACGCGGGCTTCATGCCGTGCCCGGCTGATGGCCACATACCAAAGGTTCTGCGAGGTGGTGCGGCTCTTGGTGTTGAGCGAGATCATGACGCGATCATTGGTCAGACCCTGAGCGCTGTGGACGGTCGCGGAATAGGCATGTTCCAGGTGCAACGGCTTGTTGGTCGGCAAGCTCACGGTGCGTTCGGGCTGGCCGTTGATCTCCTTGAGCGAAGCCAGCTGCACCACGCCGCCCTCGATGCTGACTACGCGCATGCGGTCGCCGTTGGTGAGGTCGAGCTTGGGATCCTGGCGGTTGATGCGAATGAGGTCACCCACAGACAGCTCGGGTTTCTCCAGCTTGTAGACACTGAGCTTGGTGGCCTGTCTCGGGTTGAACTCGTAGCGGTTGCCGCTACGATCCTTGACCACAAGCACATTACCGGGCAGCGCCTGGTCAACTACATACAACTCGCCTCGTACCAGGCCAGCCCGCTTATAGTCCTTTTCCGGCTGAATGATCATGCCCTGCTTGTAGCTGGGGGCGTACCGCCGTTCTGCATCAGTGGAATCGACCCGGTTCAACGTTTCGAACTGTTTACCCTTCCCCAGCAGCCCGAGTGCCTGGCGGGCCATCTGGTTGATTTCCTTCCGGTCCTTGTTGGTGCCGGCAACGATCAACACCTCTTTGCGTTGGTCGGGGGTTAGTGCCATGTAGTCGCGGACAATGGCCTGGTGCCGCTCAGTGGCAGTTCGCAATTCTTCAACGTGTTTCAGGTGATCCAGGGACTTGGTGGGCTTCCCCTCGGCCGCATGCTGCACTGCCAGTTTCAACTCGGGATCCTTCTGCCGCTGGATCTCCTTGATACGTGCGGTCTGCATGCCGTTTTGCTGCAGCTGAGCAAATGGCTTGCCTGCCTCGATGGCCTCGGTTTGCTTGGTGTCACCCAGCTGGATCAAGCGGGCGCCGGATTGCTCGATCTCCCGCATCAGCCGTTCCATCTGGCGGGCGCCCACCACGCCGGCCTCATCGAGAATAACGATGGTCTTGGCATCCAACCCCTTGTTCTTGGTGTGGAAGAAGCTGGCCAGCGTGTGCGCATCCAACCCTTCGTTCTTCAAGGCGGTGACCTGGTTGCCGTACGGAGCCAGGGCAACAACTCTGTACCCTGATCCCGGTTGGGAATCCCGGCTGGCCATCGCGGCGTTCACGGAATCGATCAGTTTGACGGCACGGTCTACCGAGTAGGTTTTGCCGGTACCCGCATCACCCTGGATGCCTACAAATCGATTGTTGGTGCTGACGATCACCTCAACGGCCTGGTATTGGCCAGCCGACAAGGTGGACCCTTCCAGCGCCTTGGCCACCTGTTCCTTGGTCATCAACGGGGTGACCTGGCCACGGCCTGTCCGCTCGATAGCCAGAATGGCTTTCTCGCGCTTCAAGGCCTTCTGCGTCGTATAGCGCTTTTCTGCAGGCTCTAGCGAGCCGCGCTTGATAGCCTTGTCCACATACTGACGGGCCTGTTTCTCACTCCAGCCTTTCAGCTCCTGCAGGTGTGCCCGCCAGCCAGCAGGCGACAGTACCGGCGAATCTAAGTCGCCGTTGGGCATGCGGTAGGTCGGCGGTGATTCGATCAGCGTCCCTTGCTTGACCAGGCGCTTGATTTCCTCGTTTACCTGATCAGGGGTAGCAAGGCCGACAGCACGTCGCAAGGCGACGGTGCGCAGGTCATTTTCCCCGACTACTTGCTCACGTTCGGTCAGGTGATTGATGGCGTACTGGACAACGGCCTGCCCTGGCGTGATGCCTTCGGGCAGGCTGTATTCTGCAGGGCTGCCCTTGCGAGGCGCGTATTCACGATTGTCCAGGTGGCTGCGAGCGCCAAAATCAATGCCCAGCTCGCGGGCTTTGGTTACCCAATATTCTTTGACCAGGTGGCGGTCGCGCTCGTCCTTGCGTGGCCGTGTGGCCATCGCAATGATCTGCTTTTCGAGCGGGGTGGCATCGGCGCGGGTTTTTCCGTCCTTGGCCAGCGCGTCTTCGATCACTTTGGAACGGCTGGAAAACGCCTCGATCTGGTCACGCGATATGTGGGCCAGCTCGAAGTTGCCCTGGTTATCCAGAACCCGGATCTCATATCCCAGCGCACGCAGTTCCTGGGCAAGGATGCCCTTGTACATGGCATCGACTTGCGGCTGGATTTTGTAGATATCGTCGTTGCGCAAAGCGCGCCATTTGCCATCCGACCGCCTGGTCATGTTCATGACCACGGCATGCGTGTGCATCTGCGGATCCTTGGCCCGGCTCATTTCATGACGAAACTTGCCTATCACCAGGTTGCCCGAGCGCTCGAGCATGGTTTTGCCGTTCACCTTCAATCGTGTTTGGGCCAGGCGCTCGACTTCCTCCATGCTCTTGGTCACTGCGCGGTCGTGCGCTGCCATCACATCCTTGTCGCCGGCGATCAGCGCCTGCATGGAGACGGACTTAGGCGCCGAGAACGTTAGGTCTAAGCCCATGCGACGGGAGCCTGTTTCCTTGTCGAAGGTCTTAGCCATTCGTTCGCCATTCGGGAGCTTGCCGTCGAACAGACGGGCCAGTTCCTTCTGGTCGATAGGCCCCTCCAAACCCAGCAACTCGGCCCCGATACCTTGCCACTCGCCGGGGGCTTCCTTGGCGTAGTAGTCATCGGCGTTGGAAAAGTAGCCCGCCGCCGCGTACTGGTTGTCACCCTTGATCAGCGTCACGTTGAACATCGCTTACCTCGTCAAGCTGCTTGGCCAATGACGATTGCCGGCGCCCGCTCTTTGTAATCGACGTAAGGCGTCTTGATCTTGGTAATGGGGAAGTCCTCGGCAAACTTGACGTAGGCTTCCAAGTCATTGAGGTTCGAGATCTCCGAATCCATCACGACCGGTTCAAGCTTGATTTCCTCGGCACGTGTCATCCGCCCTGCGGTCCACGACTTACGGAAGCGCTTGACCTCTTGGTTGCCCAAAATCTCCTTGGCCATATCGGCGTTCTTGGCGTTCGCCGCTGCCAAGATGACGTAGTTACGGAAGCAGGAAAGCAGGGTTTCGGCATCGTCGCGGCCATAGCTGGCGTTGAGCTGGGACCAGTCCTGCAGACTGCCGACCATGCGCAGGCCGTGTTTCCGCCCCTTGGTCGCTGCAGGAACAAAGCTTTCCAGCTTGCCCAGCGACTGCAGTTCATCGAGGAACAGCCAGAGACGCTTACCTGTCATCGGTTCAGAGCTGAGGATGGTTGCGCAGATGGTGTCGATCCAGGTGGCCACCAGCGGGCGCATGGTGTCGCGCATGTCTTCCCGCCAAGTGATAAACAGGTTGCCGGCGTCGGGATCATTCACCCAGCGATAGATGGAAAAGTCGCCTTTGCCCATGTAGCGCAAGGGCCGGATGTACTTGTTCATCATGAACTGGATGCTGGCGATGGCCTTTTCCGCGTTATCGCGGAAATAGCCTTCGGAGTCGGTATTTGCCAGGAAAGCTCGGATGGTGTCGCCGTCTTCACGAACCAGCAGGTTTACCAGCGTGTCCTGATTGGCGTTGTTTGTCTCCATCAGCTTGCGCATGGTGTCGGAAAGCACGTCTCTTGCGTACGCGCACCACTGCTCATCACTGGGGTCCACCTGCGGCGGAATGATCGACTTGGCCATCCGGTTGAAATCGTGGACGCCACGGATCTCGTTGAAGATCGTCCACCCTGCGGATCGAGCGTCGAACGGATTGAGGATGTAATCGCCCTTGAAACTGAACTTTGAATAAAACGTACCGTTCGGGTCGACCACTGCCATGCGGTCATTGCGTCGAAGTGCCGAGGCAATCATGCCTTCCATCGTCACGGACTTACCGGCGCCGATGGATGCACAGATCATTGTGTTGCGGTCTTCCAAGTGCAGAGGCATCGGCAGCTTGCCGATCATGATTGGCTCGGCCTTTTCCTGCCCTTTTTTGCGGCGTTCACGGTTGGTCTTGGCATTGCGGGCACTTACTTTCCGTTCCACGAAATGCCAGTTGCGGATCCGCGAGCCACGCAGCCATTGCTGGAAACGTTCACCTCGGAACCCGTCGTCGCAATATTCGTACAGGTAATAGCAGAGCCCGGCAGCCGCGACGGACGCAGCGATGGTCATGCCCAGCACCATAGGTTCCTGCCAGCCGTTGTGCAGAGTCTCTTTGAATGCTGCCGGGAATGGGGCCAGGGGCAGCTGGGCCAATTGTGTACCGGCCAGCCAGCCAGCGATCGGCAAACCAAAGCCCGCCGTCATGGCGGCTGAATCAACCTCTTGTTTGTGCATCAGTCCTCTCCTGATAGACGTTCAATGTCCTCGGCCAGGTCGGGCAAAAGTGCTGCGAGTGCATCCTCGCTGCTGACCAGGTGCTTGAGTTGAGCGCGCAGCTCATTGACCTTGCCCTGTGCCGTTCCTTGACGCAGCAGATAGACCACGATGGCCTGAATGGTTCTGCTCCGTGCCTGTTCCTGGGTGATGGTTTCGAGCAAGCCAAGGATCTGTTGCTGCTCGGCCCAGCTGTCCATATCCACCTGCCGGCCACCTTTGTCTGTGGCCAGCACCCGGTCGCGGATGTAGCTCGATAGGTGCTTATAGCCAGCGAGTGCTGCTGCTTCTTCAACCCTGGACAGCTGCTCGTCGTTGAATCGAATGGGTACTGTTTTGCCCACGTTGCTCCCTCAAATGCACCTTGAAAATTGGGGTTTGACATGCCCAAAGGTACCGCACATTCTCTGTAATGCAAATGTATCACGCAAAAACCTTGATTTATCTGCATTACAAGCATACTTTGTAATACAAACGTATCACATAGTAAATTCTGAAAAAACCGCTCAGGCCCAAGGCTGACGCGGCTTCCACCTCCCGCCAGGGAGGTGCGTGTTGTGTATTGAGATTTTGACCCTGTTAAGGGTCGAAATTGATGCTCTTGTTAAGGGCGTTTTTAGTGCCTAGGCCGAAGGCCGTAGCGAGCGGAGGACAAGGGTAGGCAGAAAGGGTGCTGTATGGCTGTAGATTGAGTGCAGAAGGGGTAAAACTTGACTACAGGTAGGGGGTGAGTAGGATACAGGGTAAATGCAATATAGGTGCAGGTAGGGTGCAAAATGGCAGGCAAGGATATTGAGAAGGCACTGATGGCGGTTGAGCCAGTGACCAAGGCAGCGAAAATACGCCAGGTCATGCCAGTGATCGAGAAGCAGCTGAGGGCAGGTGTACGACGCCAGGCGATTCTGGATGTGCTCAAGGAGCAAGGTATCGAGGTCAGCATGGATACGCTCAAGAGCTACCTGTACCGATACCGCAAGGCCCAACGTGGAAACCAGGCGAACACTGCAAGCCCTGCACCAGCGCCACAACATTTGGAACCAGCGCGGCAGGTCGAGCCGGAACAAGAAGGAGGTGTATCGTACGATACAGAACCGAGCCATGATGCGGACGAACGGCCACATTTGGGGCCGGCTGAGTTGAGCAGGCTCATGAATCCCGGGGACGATCAAAACGCCTCGGACTTGGATCGATATGAAAGCGCAGCGCGCAGCAGAAGGAAACGCACATGAGAACCGTCACCGTGAATTTCACCGGCAACTCCGGTAAAACCACACTCTCCGATAACCTGCTTTGGCCCCGTATCGGCGGTCTGCGGTTTGCAATTGAAACCATCAACGCCGGTGCGTCGGACACCGCAGCCGAAATTGAACGCCTCAAGGGCAAGCAGTTTGGCGAACTGTCCGAGGTACTGCTGACCGAGGACAAGGTTGTGGTCGACGTTGGCGCATCCAACGTTGAAGACTTCTTCAAGTTCATGGGCCAGTACGACGGCTCCCACGAAGATATCGATTACTTCCTGGTGCCGGCAGTACCGGAGAAAAAGCAGCAGGTCGATACCATCAACACCATCAAGACCCTGGCCGCGCTCGGCGTGCCGGCAAAAAAGATCCTGGTCGTCTTCAACAAGGTCCAGATCGATGATGCCGACGATATCCCGCAGACGTTCGCGGCGCTGTTCGGCTTCCACGAAGTCGAGAAGAAATTCACCCTCAAGCGCGATGCCGTGGTGTACGCGAACGAGATTTTCGAGCGCTTGCGCCCGCTGAAAATGAATGTCACGCAGGTACTGGAGGACTCCACGGACTATCGCGCCCAGTTGCGCGATGCCAAGGACGAAACCGAGAAGGATCACGCGCTTCGCATGATCTCCGCGCAGCGCCTGGCCAAGTCGGCATCGCGCAACCTTGATCAGGTGTATGCCTCGCTGTTCGGCAAGGGGAAGTGATCGATGGCCAAGGACCCGACGACGGCCCGCGAAGCGATGGTCGCGCAAATGATGGAAGACTTTGATGCCATCGTGCGGCGCCTGGAACAGGTCGACGCCGACCTGGCGGCGAAGACCTCCGAAGCCGTACGCGATGCAGCAGGCAAAGTCCTGCTGCAGACGCAGCTGAACTTCGAGTCGATGATGGAAGAACAGCGCAACGCACTGGTGCAGGCAGGACGCGAAGCGGCAGCGCGGATCGGGAATGAGATCAACCGCAGTGCGGCCAGCCTGGTGACAGCACAGGCTGAGCGCCGGGCGGTTGGGTACTCGGTAGCTCTGCTATCGATTGGTGCGGCGCTTGGCGCCGCCATCGTGTACGTCGCCTACTTAGTAGGTCGGTGAGGGGGCTTGCCCCCTTTTTTTGGTGTGTAACCTGTATCGTACGATACAGGTTACTATGTCTCTAACGTTCACACCCCCCTGACGCAGAGTGATCAGCAGGGGGATTCTCGCGTGCGAGAAATGGAGGCCGCATGTCCGCAACCCCTAGCCAGCTGCTCTATGACGAAATTGAGGGAGCCTACGATTGGTTCAATGATCGGTTGTACGGTGGCCAGCTGCCGGGCTGCATCTTCACCCTGCAGCGCAAGGCCAACACTTTCGGCTATTACTCGCCATCGCGCTTCCTGCGCCGGAATGGCTCGGGTAAGAGCGATGAAATCGCGCTGAACTGCGCCTACTTCGCGCATCGCAGCATCAAGCAAACACTGTCCACGCTGGTGCATGAACAGGCGCATCAGTGGCAGGATCGCTACGGGAAGAAGTCTCGCGGCGGGTACCACAACCGCGAGTGGGCCGACAAAATGGAGGCCATCGGGCTGATGCCTTCGCACACGGGTGAACCTGGCGGGCGCCGGTGCGGGCAGCAGATGACGCACTACATCATCGAGGGCGGCCCCTTCGATGTGGCATGCGATGAATTGCTCGCAACCGGCGCCATGATTTCCTGGATCGATATCGTCACCCAGCGGGTGCCAATGTCCGCAACGCAATTGTACGGGCCAGGTGGGGAGCCTTTACCCCAGCCCGAAGATCCGACCATCGACTTACCGGCGCTGACTGTCGCGGGCCTGATTCAGCCGGCAACGCCGGCTGAGGATCCGAAGAACAAGCGCAAGTACACCTGCCCCAGCTGCAAGTTGAACGTGTGGGGCAAGCCAGGCCTGAGCGGGCGGTTGCTCTGTGTGGACTGCGACGTACGTTTCCTTGAGGCCGGCGAGCTGGTGGAAGTGCCGCACGACCCTGATGCCCAGCCGGGCGGGGACGACTGAGAACCGAAGGGCGTCAGTTGCCCCCGCCTGGCCGCTGCCGGCAAGGCGACTTGTTGCGAGGGAGGCCCTAACGTATATATGTGTTAGGGCTTCGATCCAGCAGGAGATCACATCCCATGTACATACCGTCACGCGACGACTTGCTGCAGTTGTATGAGAACGACGTTAAATCGGCGTACGCGGGGATGTAAGCCGGAACCCCAGAAATTTCCGTCACCCTAGTTGGGTGGGCTCAACACTCGTGTCACCAGCTACCTTCTGGAGAATCGAGCTCGGCCATCCCTCCCTGGACGGGCATCGCTCGACGATGTTCAACGGCTCCCTCACGGGGCCGTCGTTTTGTGGGGGCTATTCCATCCACAAGTCGTCGAGGTTCTTGAAGTTCCAGAGCGTCGGGTCTTCGGGGCCAGTGATACTGTCCTTGCAACTCGTGGCCGCCAGGTCGATGGTCTGCATCGGGATCGGCTCTCTCGAGCGTAGCGAGAAGAACACGCGAACCTTGGGAGTCAGCAGTGATTCCATTCCCGGCTCAACGACAACGGCCAGACGCTGAGAGGACAGGCGAACCAAGGAGCCGACGGGGTAGATGCCCACGGCCTTGACGAAGGCGTGGAAGATGCGTTTGTCGAAATGGCCCTCCCACTTGGCCATCTGCCGCATCGCCGCGGACGGGTCCCACGGCTTTTTGTAGGCTCGCTCCGACGTCACGGCATCATAGACGTCGCAGATTGCGCCCATGCGGGCCAGGAGTGAAATGGCGTCACCGGCCAAGCGATCCGGGTAGCCGGTTCCGTCGATCTTCTCGTGATGGTGCAGGGCAATGTCCACCACCCCGGGCTCGGCCCCGCCTGCGCGCAGCATCTTTGCGCCCTCCAC
This sequence comes from Pseudomonas sp. ICMP 8385, assembly GCF_002699915.1. NCBI lineage: Bacteria > Pseudomonadati > Pseudomonadota > Gammaproteobacteria > Pseudomonadales > Pseudomonadaceae > Pseudomonas > Pseudomonas sp. ICMP 8385. The sequence goes on from NZ_LKBY01000106.1 coordinate 34,034, forward strand.
AGGGTGGCGCTTCATGATGGCGAACTCGGCATCGGTGAGCTTGCCTGGTTTGTTAAGCACTTCCAGCGGCATCGCGGCCTTGCCTAGGTCGTGCATCAGTCCGCCGATGCCAGCCAGGCGCGTTTGCTCCTCGTCTAGATCGAGATGCCGGGCCAGCGATAGCATCAGGGCGCAGACGGCAACCGAGTGCAGGTAGGTGTAATCGTCGTGCGTTTTGATGCGTGCGACGCTGATGAGGGCATGAGGTTGGCGCAGCACCGAGGCAGCGATTTCTCCGACCAGCGGCAACGTCGTGCTTGGGTCGACGGCCTTGCCAAGCCGGGCTTCCTGGAACATGTCCATGACTTGGGACTTGGCCGCAAGACAGAGTTTCCGTGCATAACACATTTCGCTCTCCATTGAGGTTGCGCCGTCACTTTTCTTGCTTAGTGGACTAGACGGCAGAGATTGCTCCTCCGACAATTCTCTGGGCTCTGGGCTCTGGGCTCTGGGCTCTGGGCTCTGGGCTCTGGGCTCTGGGCTCTGGGCTCTGTGGGCTCTCTGGGCTCTCTGGGTCGACTTGGCTTTTGGCCAAGTCGACCCAGACCTCCCCGACGCCACATTCTCGAATGGCAGAGAGATCCTGAGGCTCGGTCAGCAGGAAGCTGCCGCGCCAGAATGGGTGTCGAACCCAAGAGCAGGCGAGCTTGTGGATGTACATGCCGAGACGAAGCTCGGATACGGGAATGCGTTTTACCAACTTATTTTCCTTTCTGAGTTGGGTGGTTAGGCGTGCGCCGAGGCTGGCACCCAGCGGTAGAGCGGAGGTAAGGTCACGCCAAGATTCTTGGATCAGCCGGAACCGCCGAAATTTCCGTCAGCCGATCAACATGGCTTTGTCTCGCGCTCGGTCGATGCGTTCCTGCATCGCCTGCATGACTTCTTCGTGGGTGTACGACTTGGCGTTGGGGTCGTCGGCCTCTCGGAGAGCTTCCTCGACCTCGCGGGTCATCCGCGCATATTCTTCCGGCCACAGCGCTTGCTCCATGCGCAGCGACGCCTGCCCAAGCAGGTGCAGCAGGCCGAACAGCCGCATGTCATTGGTGGCGACGACGTGCTCTCGAATCCGCTCCTGGATCACCTCGCAGGCCCGATGCGCCTCTGGCGTCGCCGTGCCCTCGTAGCCGGCTGGGAGTTCTGCTTCTTCAGCGATTCGCGCCCAAGCGATAGCCAGCGCCTCGATGGTGGACAGGTTCATTTGCTCATCCACTTGCGCAGCAGACGCTTTTTCAGGGAGGCGCGCTCTTGCGGATTGCGTCCCTTGTGGTTGGCAATGCGATCCGCCGTGGCGGCCTGGCGCTTGATGGGCCAGTAGGAGCGGCCATCCTTACCCATCGACCAGACGTTGCTGACCTGGTTTTCCAGTAGAGGCAGATGGGCGCATAGAGCTTCCGGCGACGCGCTGGCCAGCGCGGTGCGCTCGTGGGTTCGCCAGCGCTGATGCCAGAGTTTCTTGTCCTCGCGCTCGCTACGGCAGGTCGTGTGCCCAACGATGGGCGTTTTGCGGCGGCTGCGGCTCATGATGTGGTTGTCTCCAAGAACATTCAGGACAGGCTTTCTGGGTAGAGCGCCGTCACCGGGACAGGGTTTCTTGCACTTGTTCCAGCGAGGTCATCAGATGATCAACCTGATCCTGAAGATCCACGGCGAGATCAAATAGCTCAGCCACTCGGCTGCGTGATCCCTCGTTGAACGCGGCCATTGCCAGTTGATGCAGCTTCAACAGGTCGGTGCGCAGTTGCGGAGGTGCGCCGTCTGCGCTGTCATTCAAATCGCCGCGCAGCACGTCCACGGCATCGACTGCACGCAGCAGTGCCGTGGTATCGAAATTCTCGGGAGTCAGTTCGTCCCATTCGTCGTCGGTGATGCGGGCTGCCATCAGGAGAGCTCCGATTAAGCGGTTGCGAGCGTTAGATGCCCGATCGGCTCGGCTGCTGGCCGTACCTTGATTTCGATGTCGTAGCCGAGGCGATTCAGACAATCCATCAGCTTGCGTTCGGATAGATTGGTGAAGTCGCCGCGCATCATGCCCGACACCTTCGGTTGCGGGATGCCCATGCGTTTGGCCGCCGCTTGTTGAGTCAGCCCAAGGGCGCGCATGGCCCTCCTGATCTCGACCACCAGGCCGGTCTTGATCTTGAGCTTTTCAGCGTCAGGCAGTCCAAGGTCGGCAAAGACGTTGCCCGAGCTGCGCTGAACCTCGACGCCTTCAATGATTCGTTTTTGCATTTCGTAGCTCCTGTGCCAATACCTCGGCCACCTTCAGCCGAGCGCGGATGATGTCCATGTCGGCCTTTGGCGTGGCGATTCCGCTCTTGCTCTTCTTCTGGAAGCAGTGCAGGACGAACACCGCTTCCGCAAACTTGACCGTGTATACCGCTCGATAGGTGCCGCCGGCATCGTCTTCGACGACCTCCAGCACGCCGGCACCACCGAACCCCTTGAGCACCTTTGCTGCGTCATCCTGATCGCCTATCTGCGCCAACGAGAGCGCGTAACCGAAACGGCGACGCACGTCGGACGGCAACGCCATCAAATCCTTGTGGCTGCTCGCGATCCATTCGAGCGGTTTTTCTTTGTTTGTCATGACGGAATTTTATACCTGTTCAGGTAATGATGTAAACGCGGCAACCTCAAGGAGGTGTCGTAAAACATTTGTTTTGCGACAGGCTGTCAGCCGCCGCTGTGCTACCTGTGCAACACCCCCTCAAAAATGTACGGAAAACTCTATCGCTATTCACTATTATGCGGAAACCTGTTTTTGATGGTTATCCGCCTATGTTGGTTGGCTACATGCGCGTGTCGTCGGACTCCGACCGCCAGAGCACGGACTTGCAGCGCGACGCGCTGCTCGCCGCCGGCGTCGATCCGCGTCACCTGTTTGAGGATCGTGCCTCTGGCGCGAAGGATGACCGTGCCGGCTTGGCGCGGGCGCTTGAGTTCGTTCGAGCCGGCGATGTGCTGGTGGTGTGGAAACTCGACCGGCTCGGTCGCTCGCTGTCGCACCTGCTCGCCATTGTGACTTCGCTCAAGGACAAGCGGGTGGCGTTCCGCTCGCTGACAGAGAACCTGGACACTACGACGCCCTCGGGCGAATTCCTGTTCCAGGTGTTCGGTGCGCTCGCGCAGTACGAGCGCGCCTTGATTCAGGAGCGCGTCGTCGCGGGCTTGGCCGCCGCACGCAAACGCGGCCGGATCGGCGGCCGGCCGCAGGCGATCACTGGTGAGAAGCTGGACGCCATCGTCGCCGCGCTCGATGGCGGCATGTCTAAGGCGGCGGTGTGCCGCAACTTCAATGTCAAGCGCACTACGTTGATCGAAACATTGACGCGAGCAGGTTGGCGTGGTGCGGGAAGGACGGTCGATGAGCAACAAGAATAAGCTACTCACCGTCTTTTCTGACGCAGAGCAGGAAGCCTTGTACGGCCTACCGGACTTCGACGATGCTCAGCGGCTGGAATACCTGGCGTTGACCGAATCTGAACTGGCGTTCGCCAGCAGCCGGCCTAGCCTGCAGGCCCAAGTCTATTGCGTCTTGCAGATCGGCTACTTCAAGGCCAAGCATGCTTTCTTCCGCTTCGATTGGCATGAGGTCGAGGACGATTGCGCCTTCGTGCTGAGTCGCTATTTCCACGGCGAAGCGTTCGAACGCAAGGCGATCACCAAGCATGAGCACTACAGCCAGAGGGGTCAGATCGCCGAACTGTTCGGCTACCGGTCGTGGGCGGCTAGCTTCCTGCCGCAACTGGCACAGCAGGCTGAACAGATCGTGCGGCGCGACGTAATGCCAGGATTCGTGGCCGCCGAACTGATCGTTTGGCTCAGCGAGCACAAAATCATCCGGCCCGGCCACACCACCTTACAAGAGCTGGTCAGTGAAGCCCTGTCCACCGAACGCAGGCGCTTGGGCGGCTTGCTGGCAGAAGTGTTGGACGAATCGGCCAAAGCTGCGCTGGGCCAGCTCCTGGTGCGTGACGACACCCTGTCTCAACTGGCAGCGCTCAAGCAGGACGCTAAAGATTTCGGCTGGCGTCAGATGGCAGGGGAGCGCGAGAAGCGCGCCACGCTGAAGTCCTTGCACGGGATCGCCAAGGCGCTGCTGCCCAAGCTCGGCATCTCGCAGCAGAACCTGCTGTACTACGCGAGCCTGGCGAACTTCTATACCGTCCATGACCTGCGCCACCTGAAGGCGGAGCAGACCCGGCTCTACCTGCTGTGCTATGCCTGGGTACGTTACCGGCAGCTCACCGACAACCTGGTCGACGCGATGGCCTTCCACATGAAAAAACTTGAGGACGAGAGCCGCACGGGTGCGAAACAGTCCTTTGTCGCCGAACAGCTGCGACGCCATCAGGAAACGCCGCAGGTTGGCCGCCTGCTGTCGCTGTACGTGGACGACAGCGTGGCCGATCCGACGCCGTTCGGCGAGGTGCGCCAACGCGCCTACAAAATCATGTCCAGGGAATTGCTGCAAAACACGGCGCAGCGCATGAGCGTCAAGCCACTGAACAAACTGGCGCTGCACTGGCAGGCGGTGGACGGCCTGGCCGAACGCATTCGACGCCATCTACGGCCGCTGTACGTCGCGCTCGACTTCGCCGGCACGGCCCCCGATAACCCATGGCTCGCGGCGCTGACTTGGGCCAAGAGCGTGTTCGCCAAGCAGCAGCGCCTATCACAACGGCCACTCGACGAATGTCCGGCGGCAACGCTGCCGAAACGCTTGCGTCCGTACCTGCTGATGTTCGATGCCGAAGGCACGCCGACAGGCCTGCATGCCGATCGTTACGAATTCTGGCTTTACCGTCAGGTCAGGAAACGCTTCCAGGCGGGCGAGCTCTACATTGACGACAGCTTGCAGCACCGGCATTTGTCCGACGAGTTGGTTTCGATGGACGAGAAAGCCGCCGTGCTCGCGCAGATGGACATCCCCTTCCTGCGGCAGCCGGTCAGTGCCCAGCTCGATGCACTGGCGGCCGAGTTGCGTGCGCAATGGGTGGCGTTCAATCGCGAGCTGAAACAGGGCAAGCTGACGCACCTGGAATACGACAAGGACACGCAGAGACTGACCTGGCGCAAGCCCAAGGGGGAGAACCAGAAGGCGCGCGAGCAAGCTCTCTACGAGCAACTGCCATACTGCGATGTCGCCGACGTGTTTCGCTTCGTCAACGGCCAGTGCCAGTTCCTGTCGGCGCTGACACCATTGCAGCCACGCTATGCGAAGAAGGTAGCCGACGCCGACAGTCTGATGGCGGTGATCATTGCCCAAGCCATGAACCACGGCAACCAGGTTATGGCACGTACCAGCGACATCCCGTACCACGTCTTGGAGAGTACCTACCAGCAGTACCTGCGCCAGGCGACGCTACATGTGGCCAACGATTGCATCAGCAACGCCATCGCCGCACTGCCGATCTTCCCGCATTACTCGTTCGACCTCGATTCGTTGTACGGTGCCGTTGATGGGCAGAAATTCGGCGTCGAGCGACCAACTGTGAAGGCGCGCTACTCGCGCAAATATTTCGGCCGCGGCAAGGGCGTCGTCGCCTACACGCTGCTGTGCAATCACGTGCCGTTGAACGGCTACCTGATAGGCGCACACGAGTACGAGGCTCACCACGTGTTCGACATCTGGTACCGCAACACGTCGGACATCGTGCCGAGCGCGATCACCGGCGACATGCACAGCATCAACAAGGCCAACTTCGCCATCCTGCACTGGTTCGGACTTCGTTTCGAGCCGCGCTTCACCGACCTCGACGACCAGTTGCAGGAGCTGTATTGCGCCGATGATCTGGCATTGTACGAGAAATGCCTGATCCGGCCGGCTGGCCAGATCGACCGGCAACTCATCGTCGGTGAGAAGGCGAACATCGACCGAATCGTCGCCACACTGGGCCTGAAGGAAATGACGCAGGGCACGCTGATCCGCAAGCTGTGCACCTATACGGCGCCGAACCCGACGCGGCGCGCAATCTTCGAGTTCGACAAGCTCATCCGCAGTATCTACACACTGCGCTACCTGCGCGACCCGCAACTGGAGCGTAATGTTCACCGCTCGCAGAACCGCATTGAGTCCTATCACCAGCTACGCTCGACCATCGCCCAAGTCGGTGGGAAGAAGGAATTGACCGGCCGCACCGACATCGAAATCGAGATCAGCAACCAGTGCGCCAGGCTGATCGGCAACGCGATCATCTTCTACAACTCGGCGATCCTGTCCCTGCTGCTGACGAAGTACGAGGCAGCTGGCAATGCCAAGGCGCTGGCGTTGATCACGCAGATGTCGCCAGCGGCCTGGCGGCACATCCTGCTGAACGGGCATTACACCTTCCAGACTGACGGCAAGTTCATCGACCTGGATGCGCTCGTGGCGGGACTGGAGCTGGGCTGACGGAAATTTCTGGGATTCCGGCGTACAACCCCAAGTAATTGCCCGCACTGCCGCTACTGATGCGCAGGCTGGCGGCGATCTTGCGCACGGACAGGCCAGCGTCGAACTTTAGACGTAGTACCTCTCGGATTTTACGCATGGATATACGCTCCACGATGACCTCTTCGCTTCGAGAAAAGAGGTCGATGGTAGTGAATAATCCTGCGTTGCTGCCTGCCTGAGCATGGATCGGATCAGTGGAACATCACTGTCCAAGTGCTTGTGGAATCAGTGTCCAAGTGGCCGTGGAATGAGTGTCCAAGTGGCCGTGGAATGAGTGTCCAAGTCAGCGTGGACTGGGTGTCCAAGTGCGCATGGAATCCCCAGGCTGCCTGTTGAGTGTTCACGCCAGGTGCAACATTGCTGCTCGAGGGAGCGCTGTTACCTCCAGCCTGGCCGCCGCCGGCCTCGGCTGTCTTCTCTTCGAGGCTGCCTGTTGAGTGTTCACGCCAGGTGCAACATTGCTGCTCGAGGGAGCGCTGTTACCTCCAGCCTGGCCGCCGCCGGCCTCGGCTGTCTTCTCTTCGATACAACCTTCAGTCATCTGATGAGAAACACTCGCCGCACCCTCCAGGGCCTCGTTCGTAGCATCTGCATCATCAGCGGAAGGGATGGGCGCGGAGCCACCCTCGCCACCGAAGAGGTTCGGGCCAAAATCCATTACGGTGTCGTCCTGAGGTGTTTGCATGTGGGTACTCCTTTTCTGTTCGGGCTTTAACCTATGAAATCACCCTTCCAGAAAATCCCAACCCTCACGTCTCCTCAGCATATCGGGCCTGCATTTTTGCCTTCACCCGATTCTCCAACCTCTTTGCTACATCCACAACAAAAGCAAGGAACTGAAGATCGAGGCCTTCTTCAACCTCATTCATGATGTCGTCGGCAACGCCCTCAGCTTCTCGACCAAATTGCATTCCGGCATCAGCCATTTCGAACAGTAGCTGAGCCGCTGGCTTTCTCTCCGAGGTATAGAAAACGTCCGACTCTTGCTCAATCGCGGCTATTTGGTTAGCCGGCGCATCCTGTGCTGAATCAACATCTTCATCATCGTCAAGCGGCACCGGCGGAGGCAGGGAACCGTTTTTTTCTGAGGGCGGAAGTGGCTTATTGGTCAATTCAGGTTTCGATCTGCCCTCCTCCCTCATGTCCTTCGCGGCCTTACGAATAGCCTTAGGCCCACGGCTACACAACTCTTGCTGTGCTTCTTTACCCAGCTTAGCCACCTGTTCAGCTGCGGATACGCTCACTTCGCCGGACTTGACAGCATCCAGCAGCTCTTGGGCGCCGTCCCGCACAACCTTGCACGCAGAAGACACAGAGCGCGGACTGATACCCAGGACTTTGGCTGCCTCCTCAATAGCCATTTTGGCGGCTTCCAGCTCCTGCCCGGCGGCCTTCTCCAGGTCAACAGTGATAGCGCTACTCCCGCGCAGTGAGGACAGCTCGGCAGCGATCAAAGCCCGTTGTGCCACGGTGAGCTGCCGTCGATAGAGGTTCAGAGAGAGGACATAACCCAGGGCATCATCTCCTGTGTATTCCTCTGTTCGGGGTTCGATCAGCAGATCCTTGCAAACGCGGTATCGGTTTCGCCCATCAAGGATCTTTCCTTCATGGAGAACGATCGGGGCACGCTGTCCGTTGGTATCGATATCTTCAAGCAGGGCTTCGTAGTCATCACCAATGATTAGCGGAAATAGCTGAGCGTAATCGTGAAACTCCAAATCATAGCTTTGCATAAGCAGCTTCTCGTTCCATGTTCATCTAGGAACGATAAGTCGAATACATACATAAATGACGCTTTTTCAGGTCGTTTTTGCGTCTGAATTTGCGATCATTTTGTTGACCTGTCGTCGATATTCACGCAAAAAAAACCCTGCCATTTAAGCAGGGGTTGTGATCTACAGAAGCCCAGGACAATAAATCTAAATCAATATTAAATCTTCTCTTGAAGTTGGCTTATTAATTCCTCGAGAGCTTCTTGATCTGGTTTTGTGTCAACGAATCTAAGCGACTTGTCTGAAAGGACTTCCATGACACCCCATTTCAATTCATGTAAATCCTGGCCCGGCTCCGGTGGCGTCTCCCAGTAGGGAAAGCTTCTGACTACATGAGGCGGCATCTTTGTGATCATGGCTGAATCTCGGTATTTTCTGTCAAGGCAAAGGCTGCATGCTAATCAGTGTATAAATATACAGTTCTGCACCACCACACAAAAAACGGCGTCAAAAGTTCGTCATCTTTTCAGCTCGTAAACTGGTTGCAGAACGGCAACACCTATAAAAAAGTTGTCTCATAGCACAGCATAAGCTAGGGCCATGCCTACAGCAAACATTAGGCCACGTAAACTGGTTGCAGAACGGCAACACCTATAAAAAAGTTGTCTCATAGCACAGCATAAGCTAGGGCCATGCCTACAGCAAACATTAGGCCCTGAATTCATAGAATAAGCGCAACGCTTGAAACGAGAGGCAGAGAGCCAGCCACCGGTAGAATCCAGGCTCTCACACCGAAGGATTCAAGCGCAGAACCTGAATTCATAGAATAAGCGCAACGCTTGAAACGAGAGGCAGAGAGCCAGCCACCGGTAGAATCCAGGCTCTCACACCGAAGGATTCAAGCGCAGATGACTACGCATTACCGGCAGCTGACTCAGGGACAACGTTACCAGATTGAGGCTGGCTTGAGCGCCGCAGAGAGCCAGGCGAGCATTGCAAAGCGGGTCGGCGTGCATCCCTCGACGATCAGTCGCGAGGTTCGCCGCAACAGCACCCAGAATATCTACAAGGCTGTTTCTGCGGCCCATGAAAGTGATGCTCGTCGAGCGGGTGCGCGCAAGTTTTGCAAGCCGGCGACATGGCTCAGCCATCATCTCCCGGTGTGGCTCAAGCATGGCATGAGTCCGGAGCAGATCGCCCAGCGGTTGAAGCAGGAGCAGCCAAGCCGGGCGGTCAGCCATGAGTGGATTTATCGGTTCATTGCCGCCGAACAGCGCGCCGGTGGTGAGCTTTATACCTATCTGCGACATCGCCGAAAGCGCTACCGGAAACGCTATGGAAGCCACGATCGGCGCGGGCAGCTGCGTAATCGCGTGTCAATCAGTGAACGCCCAGCCGAGGTCGAAAGCCGCGAGCGCCTGGGGGACTGGGAGGGCGATACGGTACATGGACTGGGCGGTAACCTGGTGACCCTGGTTGATCGCAAAAGCGGCTATCTGAGCGCCTATCCGGTCAAGCGCAGAACGCGCCGGCAGGTAACGCGGGCGATCAATCTGATGCTTCAGGGCCATGCCGCTCACACGCTGACGCTGGATAACGGAAGGGAGTTTGCCGGGCATGAACGCATCGCGCTACGGAGCCAGTGCCAGGTCTTTTTTGCAGACCCCTATTCATCCTGGCAACGTGGCACCAATGAAAACACCAACGGTCTGCTCCGCCAGTATTTCCCCAAGGGCAGCGACTTCAGCAAGCTGACCGTCGAAGCCGTCAATCGGACAGTAGCGAGGATCAATCTACGCCCGCGCAAGCGCTTGGGCTGGAAGACGCCGTACGAAGTGCATACAGGGGTGAGCGTTGCACTTATGTGTTGAATTCAGGACGAAGCCGTCAATCGGACAGTAGCGAGGATCAATCTACGCCCGCGCAAGCGCTTGGGCTGGAAGACGCCGTACGAAGTGCATACAGGGGTGAGCGTTGCACTTATGTGTTGAATTCAGGCCGCCAATCGATTTCTTCAGCCTCAAGAAAATGGGCATACGCAAGTAGATGCCGTAAGTTGGCCTGAATGGTCTTTAAATCAACCCCCTTGGCTGTCGCACGCTCGCGTGCCCATACATTTGCCTCTCTCCAGGGAGTTCCGTCACGCCAGAATAATTGTGGAAGTCCTAATAGAGCACGACCTCCTCGCACACGCTGCCAAACAACACTGCCTCCCGCTACTTCAGCGCGGTGAGGTGTGTATGTAATGTACTCAAGCGTTGCCATTCTGCTATCACTCCCATGGCTACTGCATACAACAGCGCGTTACTGCCGAGCCGATGACACCTTTGTCGCAGAACAATTTCTCAAGATAGTCCATATCTGCGAAACCGCGCACATGGGAGCCTAGCCAATCCGGCAACTACTGCGACCAGGTGGTCTCGGCGAAGGTACTGTGCCTGACGGATCTCACCGCTTTGGAGGTCGATCACGGTCACCGTCTGGCCGGCGTAGTCGACGAACAGTTCTCGCCGGCGCAATGTTCCTGACGCATAACCGCATCCAGCTTGCCCTTGCCTGGCCCGGTAGTGCTCGCAGAACCAGCTTTACTGAAAGCCCCGCGGCAAGCTGCTCAGCGGTACTCTTGCCAGAGCAGCGCCAGGGGCACGCCTGAGCGACGCAGCTCGGCATGCACCCAAGACCAATCGGGCAGTGGATGCTGCTCGCTGAGCACTGCCGGGGCCGGGGGAACAGCTGCTGTCCAGCTAGGCACCGGACAACGAGCAGGGTCAGGCGAGACCGCTGGCGGCAAAGCGGTTGAGGTAGCCAAAAAGCACTCACCCAAAAAACTGCTACGGGAATCGCCGGTGTAAATCCGGGAAGAGCAGTTGAGCGAACCATACTGGGAAACCAGGATAAAGGTCACGAGACTTGGGTGATGGCGCTTCTACCACCCCAAGCAGCAGCAGTTCCTTGAGCTGATTGGCCGCCGTCTTGTCGTGCAGATTGAAGTACGCCTTGAAGTCGGCGCGCGTCACCTCACCCTGAATAATCAGTAGGTATACCGCACGCGCGCCCTCAGGCTTGATGCCTGCACGGATGAAGCGAGGCTCGAATTGGACAATGCGTGCTAGCCGTTCGCGCAGGATTGGCATTGCCATAGCCTCACGCGTGTACTGAATCTGGTCCTTACATACCGAAAGCATGAAGCGTACAAACTCAACCAACCCGGCTTGGGTCAACTGCCCACGCCCATCCAAGTCACCCCGGCGGCCCTGATCAGCTGCACTGAGGCGCGCGTAATACTCGTCCTGCTTACGGGCCAGGCCCCGTGAGATGGACCACAGAGATGAGCCCAACCCGATTCTCGCCAGTTGCAGGTGCGTTGCCATCCGGACAACACGACCATTACCGTCCTCGAATGGGTGCACGAACGCCAGTCGATGGTGATAAGCCATGCTCGCCAGCAGCTGGGAGCGCGGGTCATTTGCACTGCCGTAAACCTGCTGCAGTCGGTTCAGCATCGGCGTCACAACCTCCCAGGCTGGTGCGTAATGCCCACCAACAACCACATTCTCTTGCGACTCATCACGAAGTCGGCCGGGTGCCATCAGACGACCTTCATTCACTCTGAGGTCAGCGTCCTTCGCTCCCACAAATAACCTGCGATGGAACGACTTCAGGAGATTCACTCCGAACATATCGCTCCACGTGATTTCACTGCTGCGACGATCAAGCACTCGTTCAAAGGCTTCCTGCGTCTGGATATGCGTAATCGCCAGAAGGCCCAGCTCTTTGGCCTCCCTACGCTTGATCCGTTGAGACAGCTCTGCAGGCTCGATATATTGGCCTTCAATGTGATTGCTGTAGTAGCTGTTGGTCAGGCGCATCAGCTTGCCAAGACGCTTGGCAGTCTCGGGCGCTACTGAGCCGGCAAGCTGTCCAGCCAGAAAAGGCAGTGAGTCAGCCAGCTCCAACACATCAGCCGGGTACCCGGGATGGGCGGGAACAATGGGCTCAAGCCAATGGATGCCTTTGATGAGCTGATCGTTCATGGCTTTCAATTTTCTGATTTATTTTCTGATTTATCAGGGCTGCCAAGCCCTTGCTAAGCTGTGGTTACAGGCTATTCATGCACCAATCACAAGGGGATATTTTTCTTATTTTATTTCGAATAAAACGCCGATTTAGTTCTCCACTCAACAACCCGATGTGAAGCCTTGCAGACTTGGGGAATTCGCCTGGTAGGGATGACCTGCTCATTGCGCACAGCAATGGCCGGCGGAACTCGGAAAAAAATCACTCGACGCTGGAGCTGAACACATTCGACCAGCATGTAGTGCTTGCTAGGAACTCTTCGCCTTCCCCGGCCAGAAGAACTTCACCAGCGCTCGGGTAGTGGCGCAACAGGTGCTTTGCACTGGATCGGACATCCTCTGGCAATTCAGCATTACGAGATAGCTCAATCAAAAAAGCTCTGGTATGGATGACAGCCCTGGTGCGCTCATGTGGCATGGTCATGCCAAGTCCTCCAAATACTGATCTAAACCCAAGCTGATTGGGGCCAGCAGACTCCTGGCCAAACCGTTCAGCCTTCTCAACTTATAAAACGCCGCCGTATTCGATGCAGCGCAACAACCGACGCACTTGGAGCGCGCCAAGAATGGTGGCGCATAAAGAATGGGGTGTCCTCCCATCCAGGGCAACATTGGGGGATGCTAGCCATGCCAAAGCGGTAGCACGGCTTCCGAATACCTCAATAGCAAGCGCTTCGACCTGCTCAAGGCGCTCAGCAACCCCTGATTCAGACATCAGTTCTTTCCCCAGTAGTTGCCCTTGCTGACCAAGCCAAAATCCTCAGAGGAAAATGGCTGATCATCATCGAACATACCATTGACCATGCGCTCCCGACGCAACCCACTCAGTACCCTGAAAAAGCAGGGCTCACAGAGATGCACCCGGTAGTGCTCCCCATCATGCTGTGAACCATATCCCCACTGGGCTTCAAGCTTGCCGTGTTGGAGGCCATAGCCGGGGACACGTGTGCCAGACTGGCACACGTCGCAGATGACATCTTCAACGACATCGACCAATGCCTGCGACTTAATTTCCATGCACACCTCACGTTTACGTTCCACACGACGCCGGCCGGTCATGGATTCATTGAAACATCATTGGATCAGCCTCGACTGGCTGAGCATCAAAAACAAGCCAGTAGCTGCTGCCGGTAATGCTGGGAAAAGCTGACCTGGTAAGCGGGCTCAATTGCAAAGCCACCCAGCGAAATGATGTTCGTAGCCTGCGACCCAACATTAGGCTCTGCACCACCAAACCCTACATCGCCGATGCCTTCGGCATGCCCCAAAGTCCCCACCGGTTCTGGCCGGGAGCCTGGGGTTAAACTTGGCATATGAGCATCGCTCAAAACAGCCAGATCATCCGGTAAGTCATCCGCAATTCGCTCCGCAAAGCCCTGAAGCGTTGGCTCCGCCAACATGAATAGCCATGCCTGGTCGTCGGACTCACCTGTGCGCCGCAGCACTCGCCCCAGCACTTGCCGGTAATGCAGTTCGGTGCGGATACGGCTGAGGTAGCAGCACACTTGTAGGCGCGGGATGTCGGTGCCTTCGCTGATCATTCCGACAGCCACAATCCAGCGGCAGGTGCTGCCGCGGAATGCATTGATCACCTGCTGCGCATCCGGGGTTTTGTTCGTCACGATGCGGCACTCTTCACCCATGGCTTCCAGTGCGAGTGCAATTTGCTGAGCGTGTTCAATATCGGTGGCCACCACCAAACCAGCGGCATCAGGTTTGACCTGGCGTAGCTCGTTCAGCTTGCTGCAGCCAAGATCAAGGATTGGATTGATCACCTCATCATGGCGCAGCAGTTCTTCATAGGTGACAGGCGACTCACCCAACAGTTTGGCGATGCTGGGAAACATCCTCACGGAGCTATCCGCACCCAGTTCCTCAGTCAGTTTCACCTTCTGATTGTCGAGCAGAACAATGCGAGGGGATCGGCACACGCCGTCGGCAATGGCGTCTTTCAAGCCATAACGGTAATCACAAATCAAATGCCCCTCAGGCGAAGAGTAGCGCGCCAATACTATGGCCTGATCGTCCGAACGCCAGGGCGTGCCAGAAAGAGCCAGAGTGAAGGCAGCCCGATCCTGTATCCGATGCAGTATCTGCTGCCCCCAGGCATTGCTGAGCAGCGGATCGTGGCCGGCGCAATGGTGGATCTCATCGAAGACCACGAACACCCGGTAGTCATCAAGCAGCTGCCAGAATCCCTCATCACGGTATTCCATAGCCTGATAGGTATAAGCCGCGCCCACGGCACCTATCTGGCCGTCGAGACGCCTGCATAGCACAGCCGCAAAGGTCGAACGAAAACCCTCCACGACCTGGCAGGACGGTGCAAAGCACAGCACCAAATCGATTCTGTCCTGCTCAAGCAGTCGGCTGGCCAGTTCTGCAGCCATGCGTGTCTTTCCGGCTCCCGGTGTTGCCTGGCAAAAGAAGTGCGGCGTGACGGTGAAGTGCTCCAACGCCTTGGTGATGCAGCTGTTCTGCCAGCTGCGTAGCGAGCTGCTCATCGCGGTGCAGCGAGCGTTTTGAGGGTCTTTTCTATGGCGCGCAGATGCCCCAGGAGGCGAGAACTGCGATCCCTAGCTTCCAGGTAATCGCCTTCAACTTTGTCCCGTAAATGCGGCATCTCGTCCAGAAGCAGTTTGAATCGCTCCGCCTCGCCCATTGAAGTGAGAAAATCCAAGCGGATTTCCTTGTGGAGCGCCTCCAACTGCAAATCCGTATTGGCTGACGACTTAAGCGGCAAAGCCTCAAGTTCGCGAACAGCCTTGTCAGGTTCGGGCACTCCGGCAGCCATAAGGCTGTTCTCAAAGCCGTTGTCGATCAGCTCAAGTTGCAGATGCGTCGGAATCGCCTGCAGATGGTAGACCTGTCCTCGGACACGACGATCCTCATCCTGCACAACCCAGCCCGCACGAACTAATCGGCGAATCTGCTCATACACATAGCGGCGTACATCGGCGATACGGAAATGTGTGCCGCTCAAGCGAGCAGCATAAGCATCGCGCAGTTCACGGGTCGTAAAAGTTGTACGCCCTGGCTCCTGAAGCAGCTCATACAGACGCCTGTCGAAGATAAACGAGGCCGATTTCATTGAGGCACCAGAAGAATTAACGCAAAGAAATGCGGATTATAATCCGTGGCCTGTACATCCGCAAACGCACGATAGTGCCGCCTCAAGTTGAATTGAGACGGTCATGGATAAGTTGGCGAAAGCGTTAGGGGAACGCATCCGAGTGCAGAGGAAGGCCTGCCGGATTTCCCAGGATGCACTGGCGCTAGCATGCAATATCGACCGAAGCTACATAGGGCGGATCGAGCGAGGCGAGGTCAACATCACTGTCGAGAAGCTGTACCGCATCGCCGGTGTTCTGGCTTGCAATCCGGCATCACTTTTGCCTCATGTTGATGAGCCATAACTTTGGGGGACCGGTTTATGTGGACCGGTGAAAGCTTGTGCTCGAACGCCGGAACGTTTCGAGCTTGTACCGCACCGCATAAGATTTTCGAACCTACAGTCATGAGAAGGATCTCTGAGTGAACGTATCCCCCTACAGCAATCTGACGCGGTGAAGTGCCAGATAGGGTTGATGCAGCGCATTGATCCAACGCAGCTTCATTCCTGGTCTAATGCCAAGGGGCAGCAAATCCATCTCTGCCAATGTTGGTGCAATCACCAGAGCACCCTGGTTATCAAAACTGATCAGAAAACGGTCAAACAAGGCATCCAGATTGGCGCTGAGTAGAAAACCGTTGAACACGTCAAGGCGCTCGGCATCAGACTCACACTCCGCCCACGGCTTTGCATGGCTGGCGCGCAGCACCTCCGGGATCGCAACACCCGTCACTGCACACGCGCCGCCCCAGTAGTCCAGCATCGCATCTCGGAACTTGTTTTGGCCCACACGTTGGCGCACTAGGCGCTCGACCTCAGTACCGATAATGCCTGCGGGGAGTACCGCTAGCTCGGCAGCTGCTGCCTGCTGGTAGTCGGTCGCGGCTTGGCTGGGTAGCGCGCGGGAAAGACTGGCTGCACGGCGCAGAAAGGCCGCTAGAGCGGCCTCTGTCATCAGGGCAAACACTCCTGATTCCGCATAAGCCTCAGGAAAGCTACGCAGCAATTCCGGCAGCAAGGTGGGAGTTGCCGCCTGAAACTGCACTTGATAGACACCACTCGCCAAGCCAACTAACGCAACAGAAGGATGGCGTGCCGAAGCCAGAGCCACAGCCGCAGCCGCAGCCGCAGCCGCAGCCTTAGTTTCAGAAGCCACTACATGCTCAAAGCCGTTGTCGTTACCGGCCTTTTCAATAAGGGTGCGTTGGAGCGGATTCATTCAGGTGTCCCAGTCGAATAATCAACGCGGTTCCACTCAATCGCTCGCTTTCGCCAGTGAGTGTCGATGGCCTGGGTAAAGTCCGGGCGGACCAGCTTGGCGCGTGCTTCGCACCACTCGGGTGATTCGCGGCGAATGACTACGCCTTCCAATGCACCAGTGCGGTAGCTGCTGGGGGTGGCGGTGACTAGTTGCCTCAGTGCAGAAACTGTCGTGGTGCCTTGCAGCACCAACGGAACCGTCACCAAACCAGCAGCATTGGCCACTGCATTGCGCCTCTGCGTACTCCAGAAGCGACTTGCACTGCGGTCATACACATCAAACAGCAGGAACCAGTCAGGAAGAGCGGCGTAGTCCAGGGAATGGCGCGCGGCGCACCACTCGCCAAAGAGGATAAGGTTTGGCTTGAGTGCAGCACGTAAGCCTTCCCCGTGTTGCGTCAGCCAGGCAGGCATACGTGCGAACTGACCGGCGTGGGATACATCCAGGTATTGCCCCCGGTTTTGGGCGCGCAGGCTGCCGTCTGGTGCGAGTGATATCCCCACATTTGCGCCATCCAGCTTTTCTTCGACCACCACATTGCCGGCGAGCAGTGCTGACACCTCAGTAGGTGACAACACCTTGTCATCGCGCGGAGCACCTTCGCCCAGCCAAGCAAGGTGCGGCGTGTGGGGGAAGCGGAAGAAGTCGACCGTCATCCAGCAGCAATCCTTGAGGTGTACCAGTTATCAGGCAATAGCTTGTGGAAGCAAAGACCGATCGCTTTCAGTTGCTCTTCTGATACAAACCAGTCTGTCTCTGCTCCGTAAACAATCGGCGGCACTTGATCGAAAAGGATCTGCGCAGCCAGCGCACATGCAACCCATTTGCGATCCTCCCGATCCGTCACCAACGCTTCATGGGCAGGATCAAGCACTGCAATGTGCTCGCCGTTGGCTAGAAGCGAGTCGATGGGCACATAGTCCGCCAGATTTCTATCCAGCTTGTATTGCAAAACTTGCATGCCGTATTCCTGCTCGTGCATGTTGAATGGCATGTTTCTTTCGTACTCGTCCAGCACCAGCCCTTCTTCATCCAGCACAATGCGCCGATCAGACTGGTCAAAGTCAGAGAGCCACTTATAAATCATTTCGCGCAGCTCAATCTCCTGCGGCATGGCCCTTACTGCCAGATTCGAGAACTCGGAAACGGCACTGGATGCCAGCATTACATTGGTATCAACCAGGTACATTGCCATCCCTCGCTCTCAACTCCTTCGCACGCTGAATGGCCAAGGCCGTTTGCTCTCGCGTCTCCCCCAGCGCATCGCCAAAGAAACCCTCCGGCCAGTTTTTCACGCGGCCGAAATCATCCAGCTCCAGCGGCCGCATACGCGCGGCTTTGCCTTCGCGTTCGACGAAATACATAGCCGCGTCAGTGGTAGTGATCTGCTGCCTAGCAATTAGCGTTTGCATCCGTCGGAACAGATGTTCGGAGTGCGTCTCGATGATGAACTGGACGTTTCGCTCTTTGCTGACCTCTACGAATAGCTCTGCTAATACCGACTGTGCCAGAGGATGAAGGTGGATTTCTGGCTCTTCCAACATGATTGTGCTTCCAGTTGGGGCGAAGTAGGCGATGGTCAACACAGGCAAAACTTGTGAAATGCCGATACCCACATCGCGCAAATTCGCTTGTACATCGTCACGGTGTACCACCAACTCATAACGTGTTGAACGTCCCAGTTGTTTGACTTCCAACTTGTCCGCCACCTTCATGCGTACCAGCCACTTGGAGACTCCTTCGATGATGCGGTTTTGATCTTCGCTTTTCATCAAGGCGCTCGCCAAAAGTACATCAATGGCGCGATGACCATCACTACCCAGCTCGCCGGGCTTAGATTTATTCCAAACATAGTCGCGCTCTGGTTTGCGACGCAGAGGGCCGAGATAGACGATATTTTCCAATTCACGGCGAATGGATAGACTCAAATCTTCCAGCACATTCCCGTCTTGTCCCAGCATGACAATCGCCTCTGCCGACAATGATACGGAGCGCTCAGGTGATAGGTGGCGTCCTTTATCTCGTGGCTGACTCTCATCATCAATTATTACCGAGTAAGCGCCTCTCTCGCGTCGAATGGATCTGAATTGGCGATTATCGGTTTTGACAAGCCAATCCTGAATTACCACACCACCTGCAGAGTTTTGGCCGTAGCTGCAGGAGAAATCACCGTGATTAATACGCGCAGAGGCAGGCGATTGAAAGGAAAAACTCAGCGAAAACTGCCGCGCACCAGAAAATCCTTGGTGCAAAACGTTATCAAAGTCACCAAAGTTAAAGAGATCATTTATTTCGTCACCCCCTAGATTTAAATGGATACTGCGATCAGGCGACTGTACAGTTTGCTTCAGTAGAAGCAAACTTTGAATTAGCGACGATTTTCCTGACGAGTTGGTGCCTAGCAGCATAGTCACAGGCTTTAGTGCGATGTCATTTGTTTCCTGCCAAGCTTTGAAGTTAGATAGTCTTAGGCGGGTAAACATTAGTATATATCTCCCTTTTCTAATTGCTCCCACGCCTCCAGAACAAGCCGCTGCGTGCGGTACTCGCCATATTCTCTACTCTCTCTATTCATCAGCGCTTTAAAAGTCTCAGCTCCTACACTATTTTCAAGGATGTTGGCAGGGTTGAGTATGTAGAGAATTTCATTTTTACTGAGTTTAAAAATTTCGCGGGCTACGAGCGCATCAATTTCGGCGGCAAGCTTTGCTCTGAGATTTTGATTTTCTTCCCCCAAAAAATTGGGGGGCACTATTCCTTTTTCAATGGCATCATCACGCACTCCATTCATATCTTCGCCGACTGCACACAGAGACAGCACACGCCTTATAATTGCATCGGCAACTGGAAGGTTCTGGCGATCACGAGGGAAAGGCAGGCTATCCATAATGGTGTATGACATTGTCAATGCAACTTTTTTCCGGACAAGAAAGTCCATAACCAATGAATTCGCAACGCCAAGCCATAAAAGAAGATCCTCTAGCGCTCCTTCATTGAATGTTATGGTAGGTACTTTATGGCCGCAAATAGTACTTCCGGGAATAAGTGCCGCTACTAGACTTCTTGAATTGGAAGGGCTGGCTACATCGCAAAATCCAATTCGATACTGTTCAATTCGACCGTCTAGTTTTTCAGGAACTTTATCGGGGGATATACGCCACTGAGGCTGAATGGACTTATTCTCGCTGCCGAACGGAAAGTCAATCCAGTCTGCTGAACGGCCGCGACCCGATACATAACCTTTGGCTCGGTAGTCGTAGGCATCTACCATACGGCCCTCAAATACCGATAATCCTTCAGAGGTTTCTGTGAAGAGATTCCGATCTGTCCCCATATCTACTTCTCGCATGTAGTATCGATATGAAAGCCCTTTATGCAACTCTCCAAACTTTGGGTATTGCGCATACATTTTTGCGCAAATATCAATGTCTTCTTGTGCGGAAAACTCCATTACCGCGCGGGCCTCTGGAGAGAATTCGTCAATCATACCGACTGGTATACTGACCATTCGACCTGATGTGACCTCTGTCAGTCGCATTAAGCTGTTTACGTGAAATGCCGCATTTAGACATTCGGTGGCTTCTCCTTTCCAGGCAATATATAGGCAAAACTTCAATGCTGAATGAATCGACGAGAACCAGACCCCCTTCGTGTTTTCAAATCCTATCAGCCTAGTCAAGTTGAACCGGCTAAACAGCTCAGAGCGAATAGCTGCTGCATTTGCTCCGTTATATAGGCCTTCTGGCACAAATTGCGCCGCCACTCCACCTTTGCGAGTCAGTTCCAGTGCCGTTTCGACAAACATCCGATAGACATTAAAGTCTCCTTTTCCAAGATTTCCTGGTGCGAAAAGACGGTATCGCCCGCTTGTTTTAATAAATTGAACCGCTGTGTAGAGTTCTCGACAGCGTTCCTCCCAGCGCTGTGTAATCGCTGGATTAGATAGGAGGCTTGCATAGGCTGTTTTCTGATCATCAGGCGACATAAATCTGACCGTTGGGTCGTAAGCCGAAAAAAACTCCTTGTAATCCGGACTCATCGTTTCCCATGGGGGATTCCCAAGCACACAGTCGAAGCCTCCAGAAGCAAAGACCTGTGGAAATGCCAGGGGCCAGTGCAAGACTCGCGCATCGCGACAAGCTGATCTAGCTGCTTCAGTTTTTGCCGTGTGATCACTGTCTACCGGCGTACGCATCAAGCTGAAATATAGGTTTGTGCTCGTTGGAATGCTGCTCTTGCTTTGTTCATTTTTGGGCATCAAGAATGCCCCCACCAAGATATCCGCAGCTTGAGCAAGGTGACTGCTGCGTGCGTTATCAAGGAAGCTTAAGTATCGAGCCTCCTTGGCTGCAATTTCCTTCAATGAGCTTTCGGGCAATGCATCGATTGCTGAAAGGGTGGCTGCTGGATTCTCTCCTTCAAAATCTAGGAGGATCTGTCCACGTTTGAAATCACGCTCCAACTGAGCAAGACCGGCGCGGTTGTTCGAAGTAAGTACCTGGCAGACGGCCTTTTCATCTCCATCTAGGGCCTTGAACGCATCTTGTGGGATGCCCTGGGCAAGCAACTTAAGATCCATGAGGCCTAGAAGTGCATCTCCCACTTGCAGGTGGTGATCAAGAAAACCCAGTGGCCGACCTTCCTCAAAGCTCTCCAGCCACAATGCTGTGCGAGCCAGCTCCACCGCCATAGGGTTACGATCCACACCGAAGATGCATCGTGCCACCACATCGCGTAGAGCATGGCGGAAGTCATGCTCGTCTTGCTCGCCATTGGTTGCGCGAAGTTGTACCAACCTTTCTGCCAGGCGACGTGCGGCGGCTAGCAGGAAGTGGCCGCTGCCACAGGCAGGATCTATAACGCGGATGGAGAGCAGAGCGTCAATCGGCGACTCAGATTGAGCTGCTAGACGCTGCTCGATCACCGGGTCAAGTGCGGATTTTATTAGTTCTTGAACCAGTACATCGGGCGTGTAATAACTGCCTGTATTCTTGCGTTCATTGCCTGACGTGTTAATAAGATCAAATGTACGCTGATGGGGATCCGGCCGTGGGTCATACTCCAGAAGGTTTTCGTAAACACTACCCAGTTCTTCAGGCCCCATGTTGCGGTAGTCCACCGGTGCGAGTACACCTTTGTGGCTAGCCCAGCGTAGGTTCTGCATGGCGGCCAGCAAATGCGCGTTATCCAAACTTGCCGTATCCAGCATCGGGCATTGGCTGGCGGCAAACAAACCACCTAGGGCGGGCAAGGCCAGGCGCGGCTCGCCCTCGCTTAAGCCTTTGAAGACAATACGCAGTGCCTGCCAGTGGTCATCAAAGCGGTTGCGTGCGCGGCGCTTGAGGCATAGTTCGCGCAGGCGGCCCACGGCGTAACCCTCGGCATAGGCTCGCCGCGCCGTTTGGGTGGCGTTTCCATCGTCATTGCAGTCGTCTCTGGGATGCAGTAAGCCGCGCTCTTCGGCGCTAAACAAAAATATCAGCCGATAGACTAGGCGCAGTAGTTGCTGGAAATACGCATCCTTAGTTAGTTCGCCATTGTGCAAAGCTTGGCGCAAGGCATCATTGGCCGGGTGCTTGATAAAGCCTGTACCAAGGGTAAGCAGGGCGTCGGTTACTCCTAAGCGCAAACCTTCGCGGACTCGGGTGCCTTCCTCCTGGCCAGCAGAGCGCCACTTTTCCCATATGCATTCGGTGGGCTTGCCCGCTGCGCGGGTGGCGTGTAACAGGCGCCAGACATTGGCGAACTCGGCATACCGCTGGCCACCCAAAAGGTCGGCCAGATCAATTTCGACAAAGCTGGGGCGGGTCAGTGTGGCGGCATCGCGCAAGAGGCGCAGGGTTTTGCCGTTGCAGGCTATGGCCCAGAGATGATCGGAGCTTGCGTTGAGCAGCTCTTGCGCCAGCATGAAGGCTGACTTTTTGCGGCTGCCGGAGCCAACTACGGCAAAGCGTGTATCGGGCTCATGCAAGGCCAGGGTATGCGGTGCGACCACCACCGTTACGAAACCTGTGAGGAGGCTGATCGGGTAATGACGGTCCTCCAGAGTGATGCCGGAACAGGCTTGCAGTTGAGTGAAGCCGAATACATCGCGCAGCAGCTCTTGCACAAAGGTATGGGTGAGCGCCGCGGCGTCCACATCGGCACGTTCCAATTGAGCTGCGAAGTGCTTCCACTGGGCGCAGGCGATCTGGAAGGCGCGGCTGTAGTCGTCCTTGAGTTTGAGGCCCTTGGGTGTGCCGTAATCGGCTTCGGTTTGCCACTGGGCGCTGCCGAATGCAGCCTTTTCCAGTTGATCCGGCAGAAATAGCCCGCCTTCCAGCGTGAGCGTGGGCAGGTTCAGCGCTGCTTGGGTTTTACGCAATTTTCTCATGTTCTTATCCCTGGTGGCCGCCCGTTACAGTGAGTCAGGCAGCAACACGTACACGCCCATCACATCCACTGGTAGGCAGGCGCTAACGCTGTACTGCCCGACATCGCGGGCCGCCTCACGCACTCGCTGGTGGTCGGCCAGCAGCATTTCAGCGCGTTGCTCGGCGAGCGTTTGCAGTTGTTGCGGGTGTGCGGCGATAAAGTCGAGAGCGGTGCAGATTTCGCGCTGCACGGCTTCCAGCGGCAGGTTGCCACTGGGCGTGCACTCCAGCAGGCGCGCCACAGTATCGCCCTCTAACCATTGCGGATTGCTGCGCCCCTCAACGGCCAGGGCAACGGTTTCTTCTGCCATCATCTGGAACGGCTGACGACGGCGCACATAGCCCAATTGATGGCGCAGGCGCAGCAGATAAATGGTGGTTACCACCTCCACGGCATCGGTCAGTGTGGCGGCACAGCGTGCAGCAATGCCTGCCTCACCGCTCAGGCTGGTCTCCAGCAGGTGTTCTGCCAACACACTAACGAGCGGGTGGCTGCGGTGCAGCTCATTGAAGTCAATTAGCACCGGTTTGCTTATGCCTTCATCGGCCAGACGCAGCTTGAGTGCCTCAGGCAGATGTTGCGGTAGAAAGCGAAACTGCTGTTTGCGCACCGGCTCCAGCGGCGCATTGAGGCGGGTACAGGCGCTCTGTACAAAACGCTGAACATCGGCTTGGGTGCCTAGTGCTTCTTGCTGTTTTTGCCACTCTGGCAGCACTTCATCAGGGCGGATTCTGCGCTGAGCGAAGACGGTACGATTAGCCTTGGCTTTTTGCAGCGCGTCCTGCCATTGGGCCTGCAGCGGTGCCAAGATGCGTTCGGGCTCGCCAAAGTCAAAACTGACTTGAGGTGATGACTTTTGGCTATCACTGCGCTTCATCAGCGCAGCCTTGACCAAGGCTTGATTGATACGGGCCTCGTCTTCCGGCATGGGCACTAGCACGCCCAGCTCTTTTTGGATGGTTTCGCCTTTGCGCAGAATCACGTTCAGTACAAAACCATCGACAGGGTTGTCCTGCCCCCAGAGCATCGTGCAGCGCACCTCTTCCGACTGCTGGCCAAAACGATCAACGCGGCCTTCACGTTGCTCGTGTCGGGTTGGGTTCCAAGCCAGATCGTAGTGAACTACGGCAGTGAACAGGTGCTGGAGATTGATGCCCTCGGACAGGCAGTCGGTTGCGACCAGAATGCGCGGTTCGCCTTCTTCCATGGCGTCAACACGCTCATGCCGCTCTTCCGGCGTGTATTCCCCAGTTACGGATTCGACCGTGGCCTTGGGAAAGGCTTTGCGCAGGTGTTCTGCTACATAGTGAGCGGTGGCGATATAGCGGCAGAACACTACGGTGTGGTAACCGTCTTTAGCCAGTGCCTCGATATGCCGTATCAGAGAGGCAAGCTTTGGGTCTCCCGCCTTACCGGAAAGGCGCTCGGCTTCCTGGATAAGACCCTGCAGCCTGCCGGTTTCTGCAAGTTGTGCGGGCGGCTCCAAGTCACTGCCGTCGAGGTTATCGGCCTTGCCATCGTGCAGACGTTCGTCGGCTAGTAGGTCGTCTGTTGCAAGAGTACCTTCCAGTCGGGTGGAGAGTGCTTTGACCGCAGCAGCTGGTGAGGAGGCGACGCAACGCAACAGCGCGAGCGTGGCGTACCAGATCAGGCGTCCATGGCCCTCGCCCTGCTGCTCAATGGTTTCAGCCAGCTCACGGCAATAATCCTGAACCGAATCAAAGAACTTCCCCCAATCGCCACTGAGCTGGTAGGTCACTTCGGTTTTCATGCGGCGGGGAAAACCGCGACCATCGCCAGTCTCGGCCTGCCATTCGGCGATGTCCTTGCGACGGCGCTGAACAAAGTGCCGGGCTAACTCCTGCCGCAAGGGGTCATTGGCGGAAGTACGGTTTTGTAGGGCAACAAAGCGCGGATCGAGCAGCGAAAGTAGGTTGTAAAACGCTGCTTCATCGCCCGAGTGGGGGGTTGCGGTGAGCATAATCAGGTGCCGATTTTCATCCTTCACCAGACGCTGCAACAGCTCAAAACGCAGCTGTTTTCCCGCACCACTGCTCGCGCAGGTATGCGCTTCGTCAACAATGACGCACTCTGGTGCAATTGCCAGAAAGTGTTCGCGATGGCGCTCGCTCTTGATGTAATCGAGGCTAACCACCACCACGGGATAGTGATCGAATAAGCTGACGCCATGGGGAATGTCGCGTTCAATACGGGAGGCCGATGCCGAGGTCAGCGCGATAGCTTGCAAATTGAAGCGGGTTTCCAGCTCGCTTTGCCATTGCTCTACCAAGTGCGGGGGGCATAGGACAGCTAAGCGGGCGATCTCACCTCGGTCCATCAATTCACGGGCAATCAGTCCGGCTTCAATGGTTTTACCGATACCTACGTCGTCCGCAATCAACAGGCGCACTGTGGTTAGACGAAGCGCCATCAATAAGGGGACTAGCTGGTAGCCACGTGGCTCAACCGCAATATTGCCAAAAGAACGGAACGGACCGCCGCCGGCCCGCAGCTTGAGGCGCAAGGCATCACGCAGCAGTAGTGCCGCCGCGTGATTGCCAGCCTGCTCAGGCTGTGGCCAGGGGAAGATGGCAGGTTCAACCGGCTGCAGTTCAAGCTCCGGAATCAGTGCAATGGTGTCGTCGTCCGCGCCACCGAGAGGACGTAGGCGCAGCCAGTCACGGCGTGATTCGCTTTGCACTACCCATTCGCGGCCACGGGCACGAACTAGGTTGCCGGGCATGAAGTCGTGTTCAAGCTGGGTCATTGTGTTTTCTCATGGTTGCCGAACACATCGGGATGAGCTGCAAGCTGCACTTGCCATTGCGATGGATCGGAAAAATTCAGCACTTGCCAGCCTTTGTCTGCCATTAAGGCCGCAGTGTCGGCGTCAATGTCTTCAAGAAACACCAGGGCGCGGACTGACTTGTATTGGCCGGCGGCTATGGCCGCGCCTTGATTAACGGGCACCTGCATGGCATCCGGTTGGCGTAAGCCTGCAGCATCCAAAGCCTGCAACCACTGTTTGAGGAGAGCGTTGGCTGGTGCGCTTTCTTGAGTTAGCGGTAGATCTTGCTTGGGTTGGACTTCGGCATTTGCCAGCGCCACCAAAACTTTGAGCGCATCGGCATTGCGGCGATTGATGTTCTCGTGGTCGGGCTGGTTGAAGTAGGACAGTAGGCATTGGTAGCAGCCTGCTTCACAGATGTGGTTACCCAGCGCATTGGTTTGCTCCAGCGCGGGCAAATCTTCCAGTTTCCACGGGCCTAGCGGTACAGCGTGATGCAGTAACTTGAGGGCGTTACTGGCGACCTGCGCCAGGCTGGCTGGGTCGCTGGCAATGCGGGTCAGCACTCCAGCCCCCCCTTCAGCCGCCTCGTAGAACATCAAGGCCCGGCGCTCGTCCGCCTTGGGCAACGGTTCAGCCACGAGTTCGGACTCTTCGATCTGGAAGGTCATTTCAATACCGCGCTTGAGCGCCGCTTGCAAGGTCGCCATAGCCTCCGTCGATAAGGCATGCACGGGGGCCAGAATCAGCAGATTGCGGTGGTCCTCGACGAAGGGAACGATGCGCTGATTGGGCACCTTGTCGAGCAGGGCCTCGTCCTTGCCTTCCTCATCACTGGCTCCCGGCTCGTCCTGTTTGCTCCAAGTGCCGGTGATGGGATTAATGTAAAAGCCCAGCTGCTCTTTGTTTTTGCGCCTGCGCCAGCCACGGTTAATGCGCCATAAACGAGCGGCAGGCGCATAGGTCAGCTCAGCCAAGGCCTCGTCGCCGAGCCTGACTTCGGCCTTACGTTGCTGGATGACGCCATCCGGTCCTGGCAGGAATCGATAGGTGGTTTGTAACTCAAACCCCTGACGTTGACGGTCCTCATCATTGATAGAGATGCGTTCGACAGCGACAGTTTCCACGGTTTCAATGCGGTACAGTTCGCGCACCCAATCGTGTTCGGTCAGCAAGGCATCACAGTTTTCACAGCGATTGACCAAAGGCTGCGTGCCGTTGATATCGCCCAAATGACCGTAGCCGCATTGACTGCAGACCAGCGAGGTGATGGTGGCGAGCTGGCTGTTGCCGGAGATGTGATCGGCCGAACCTACGTTAAGTTTGGCGCGAACTACGCGGTACATACGACCCTGGTGATAAATCAGACTGCGTGGGCCGAACTCTGATAAGGCCAGGAAGCGCGGACGACTTACCATGCTGCCCTCGTCGTCTTTGCCATTTGCGGATGCCCCACCGCGTGCAGGAATCCAGGCCATCAAGGGCAGCCGAGGAAAGTTATAGCCAGGCAGGAAGCCTTGGCTGGCCAGATAACGATACGTGTAGAAATCCGAGTTCTGCGTATTGCCATTCTTTAGCAACACAGCGTACTGCCGGGCCGCATCGCCGTAGCGGCGCTGAGCGTTCTGACGCTCACTATGTGATGCCGTATGGCTTTTAACGATTTGGTCGGCCATGTTCATTTGCGTGCGGGTGGCATCAAACAAGACGCGCCAGCGCTCCAGTGCATCGGAAAATGCCTGGGGCGCACGCTCAATAACCTTCTGTACATAATCGGCTGAAAACCAGTCGCTATCGGCCAGTTCGTTCTTCAGCTGGGCAATTACGCGGGCTGCACTGGCTTGGGCGCGCTGTGTCACAGCAGGGTCATTAAGGGCATCGTGGTAGGACTTGATCAGCGGCTTGCCGGCCTGATCAAGGTCGAGCATGGGGGCGATGCTGACATCGAGGGCAATGTGGGCGTTTGCCAGCCATACCGCCTGCAAATGGCTCTCGACCAGATCGCGATTTGCCAGATCCAGCGTGGGTGCACGAACGATGCCATGGACCATTTCGTTGGCATGATGAAAAAACCATTGGTCATGGGGGCTCAACGAAGCGCAGTAGGTAATGACCAGTGCTTGCTGCCCAGATCGCCCGGCCCGGCCGCTGCGCTGCGCGTAATTGGCAGGGGTCGGCGGAACATTGCGCAGGTACACGGTATTCAGTGAGGAAATGTCGACGCCAAGCTCCATGGTCGGCGAACAGAACATGACCGGGAGACGTTCCAGAGGGGCCTCGTGCGCCGGATTTTGTGCCCAGTCCTTACGGTCCTTGTCGGTGTAGCGGAAACGCTGCTCCAGCAACTGGCGCCGCCCGGCATCCACTTGGGCCGTGTGCTCCTGCGCCTCGAAATCAAACAGCGGATGGCTTTTCTGACGCAGTAATTCCGAGATGCTCAGATAAAGTGTGCGAAAGAACTGATTGGAACGGGTGTCCCCCGCCTGCAGGAAACCCTCTGGCAAACACCAATCCAGCGCGGCGGCATTCAGCCGCCAACCAATTAGATGTTGATCAATCGAATGCTTCTGGACATAGCCGTAAAGTGCTGCTGCTTGCAGCAGTTCCTCTACCAGTTCGACCCACTCAGGGTCTTTCCAGATAGCGACCAACCCGGCAAGCGCTGTATCTTTCCATAAGGCAGCGGTTTTGATGTCACGCAGCATGCGCGAGCGAGGCCCACCGGTCACCAGATCCGTTCTCGGCTTGCCCTTAAATTCCGGCCGCTTGCTGAGAATCAGGTATTTGGATGTTTCCAACTGCTCATCGGGAGCAAACGCCCAGCGCTCGTTAAGGTAGGCGAAAGCACTGGTTCGGGCCTTGTCTTGCTCTACCGGATCAAGATAGCGAGTCTCAAGACACAGCCCGCGACGCATTGTGTCGAAAATAAGCTGACACAAGACTGCCCGATGCGCGGCAGTCAATTTCCCCAACAGGCTACTTTTGCTAAAGGCAGCAGAGTCGGCACAAAAATCATCCAGGCTGCGATAACTAATGGCCAGCAAACCCAGTTGATCCAGGTTCGGATTGTTGAATCGCCAGCCGCGACGCAGATCACGCAGCAAGCGGTAGCCGATGATGTAGCGCAGAGTGCGCTGCGCTTCTTGCCGAGCCAGACCCATCAGCTTGG
This sequence comes from Pseudomonas sp. ICMP 8385, assembly GCF_002699915.1. Taxonomy (NCBI): domain Bacteria; kingdom Pseudomonadati; phylum Pseudomonadota; class Gammaproteobacteria; order Pseudomonadales; family Pseudomonadaceae; genus Pseudomonas; species Pseudomonas sp. ICMP 8385. Next base: position 63,041 of record NZ_LKBY01000106.1, read on the forward strand.
GTGTGCGCAGGTACTCAGTCAGAGTGGCTTCATCCAGCCGATCAAATCCGAGTGCCTTGAATACGGCATCTGCCAACTGTTCTTCGCTAAGCTCACCGCCGCTGTTCTGTAGCGCGCCAATCAGACCTGCGCGCAATGTCAGCAGAAAAACGAAATCGTTGAAATGACCTGCTTGTAATGCTGCGTCCTGACGGTTGTCGGTAAAGCCGAGCAGCTTGCGTGGATCAGGTTGCCCGCTTTCCGGCTCTTTTTCGTTAAAGAGCTGGCGCAGTGCTGTCAGGGTCAGAATCGTCGTAGCAGACGAGCGCCCCTCACCAGAAAGACTGGCCAGCCGATTGATGTCTTTACCGTGTGCCTCATGCAATTGGCCGCAATTCAGGCAGAAGCGGAATTTGCCCGGGATGTACCAAAACGACTCGCCACACCCCTCATTTCCCTGTGGGTTAACGGTCACGCTGTAAGGCACGGATTTCTTGTAATTTTGTTTGATTTTGATTTGATCGCGACTTAAATCCAGCCACGTTTCTGGAAGATCTTCAATATCGCCACGGTATGGAAGATTGGAGCCCGCTGGGCACAGAAATCCGTAAAAGACGTCTTCGTTATCGTCTGTTGTGATGTCATCGATTTCACGGGGCGTGAAACTCGCCTGCGTCTGCTTTGATTGCCAAACTGGCAGATACTCTTGGCCGCAATCTCGGCAAAAGTGCACGGGATAGAGCTGTGTACCCTCTCCCTGGCGGCCTGGTGCGAAACGCTGAGCATCCAGAGTGACATAACGAATCCCAGGGGCCTCAAGGGTAGTCAGGACCTTACCAGGGCCACTGATGAATTGGTGAAGCTTGAACGCGAATGGTGGCCGCCCTTGTGGCGTTTTGATTTCATGTGCGGCCACGAGAAAGCGCTGCAGACCATCGCGCGCTACATCTACTGCACAACCTGAATCGCCCGCCAACTTTTCACTGGCTGCCTGGATGGTCATCGGCTTTGCCCGGCGCGGTGGCTCGTTGTCAGGTAGCTCAATGCCAAGATTTAACTCGACCCAAATGGATAGTGGATCGACCTGAAATGCTTCAAAGTTGCTCCACGAAAATTCAGGACTAGCTACCGCGGCAGCCAAATCAGGCTGAACGGCCGTGACATCTTTCAGTGGGTCGGTCACGCGCTCCAGCGTTTCACCGATGATCTCTTGCTCACTGATAGGTGTGCCAAATAACTTGCTGGCAACTGCCGCCACTGTCTTGTTGCGATCTGCCAGGGTTCCGGTGCTGGACATGGTCGCGGACGTGCCGATGCAGACAAGTTCATCTGCCTGCAAACGCTCCCGCAACCGACGCACAAGCAATGCCACGTCCGCACCTTGACGCCCACGGTACGTGTGAAGCTCGTCGAGAATCAGGAATTCCAGCCCTTGGCAGTGATCCACCACGCGGCGATCCACTTCGTCAAAGCGAGTTAGGATCAGCTCCAGCATCATGAAGTTAGTTAGCAGGATGTCAGGCGGGTTGCCTGCAATCACATCCCTTTCTGCTTTTGACTCTTGCCCGGTATAACGTGCAACCGTGAAGGGCTGTTGTCCCTCCGGATAGCCATGAAGGAATTTGTCTAGCTCTTCAAGCTGACTATTCGCCAGGGCGTTCATTGGATAGATAACGATGGCGCGGGTTCGTGCGGTTGTTCCTTGGTCTTTTGCTTTCAAAATCCGGTCAATGACCGGAATGAAGAAGGACAGCGATTTCCCGGAGCCAGTGCCTGTTGTAACGACATAGCTCTGCTTTCCTTGCCCCTTAGCCAGCGCTTGCAACTGATGCGCATATAGGTGCAGTGGCTGCGGATGTCCCTCTGCTTTGCCAACCTGAAAAAGCTCGGCACAAGCGCCATGCAACACGCCCTCTGCGACCAACTGCTGCACCGTGCCTTTGCGTTGGTAGTTTGGGTTGATTTGGACGAGAGGCTCTGGCCAATAGCGGCCATCGGCATATTGCCGTTCAACTTCATCCCTGATATCGGATGCTGCGATTCGGGAAAAGCTTCGGGAAAACGAGCTGTATTCGTCGATAAGCTGATCGCGAAAGCCAAATACATCATTCATTTATTCTTTCCTTCCCTTGGAAGCGTGTAGCCGGGAGCTAATACAGCATTCTCGACGCCATACAGCGATAGGTTGTCCTTCAGCCAAAGCCGATATTGATGTCCTTGCAAGCTATGGTCTGACGAAGCGTCGACGCTCCATCGCAAAAGCATGTAGCCAGCAATCGCCGCGCGGACACGAATCCGAATCGATTCGCCTGCCATCGCGTAGTCCATTCGAATGATCTCGGGGCGTTCCAAGCGTGGGTGCGGTACAAGCTCTAGCTCCAGAATCCGAGTCCACTGAATGTCGTGGTCTTGGCGTTCTCCCGCTTTCGCTTCTTCATCTAATAACTTTGGGGCTTGAATCCGCGTTACGGCAAAGTCACGGAATTCGTTGCTCTTCCGGTCAAAGGCACGAATGTGCCAGCGCAGTCCTGTATCGACGAGCGCAAAAGGCACAATTACGCGTTCGGATTCTCCACTGCTCATAGAGTGGTAGCGGATGGATACCGGGCACTTTAGGTGGATAGCCCGACAGATTGGCGCAAGGATCTCTATGCGAGGGCAACTTAAGATAGCCGGAGTTTCGCAGGGAAGTAGCGGCTTTGATTCGCCATTCACACCATCGTCAAATCCGAGTGAAAGTGCTGACAAAACTCGCGGCTGAGCATGCTCAAACAAGGGTACAAACGCTTTACCCGTCCGGTAGATCTTGTTACTCCCATCGAACTCGATGTTCTGTGGCGCAATTTCTCGATACAGGGCCAAGTCTCTTGTGGCACCCGCTGGAGCAACTCCGAAGCGGTTCGCCAAGTCAGGCCGCCCGATCTCTCCCATGAAGTAGAGGCGAAAGTCGATATAGGCCAAACGTTCTCGTTGGGTATGGCTCAAATGATCGACACGCTGAGTGTGCATAGTCAAAGGCTCACCATATGCACGGGAGCGACCACAAGGTAGTAAGGTTCGCCCACATACTCATTATCACCCTGTTAATATAATCAATATGATCACATCATGATGTGAGAGGTGTAGCAGCGCAAGTAATTGCTTCTCTAGCTTGCGACGGAAGTTGAGCTCCCGCTTTCTCTGTTAGCGGCTTTCTTTGTGCCCGGATTTTCGAAAGCGCGCTAACGGCGAACCTTCAAGGTTCCGAGCACAAAAGGCATACTTTTGTAGAAGCCTGTCGCGGCCAGCACCATGACAACGCTTACCTCTCAAAGTCGAACCCTAACGATGTCCCGCCAGCCAGGCATAGCTGAGCGCAACTTTCCGACCCGATCAAGGCCTTGATGACTATCAGAACTTAGCGATGACTGAGACGTACCCCAGTCGGTTTACGGCTCTCGTCAAACCCTAAATGTCCACACTATGAATCATCACCGTACCATGTCCATACCAGCAACCTCACCCGTATCGCTGTATGGCGGATTCATGGCGATCACGCTGAAGGAGGTACCAGGTTTCCAGGCGAGGAAATCCCCCTCGATGACGTTGTGTCCTTTCTCTCTCAGTATTTGGCAATGCAGCGGACTGACCTCGACGCAACGGGTGCGATCCTTGGGCAGCAGATCAGCAATGCCGCCCTGGCCAGCCTGAGGTTCGCATACAGTGTCGAGCAGGCTGATATCCAGCCAGTCCACTAGGCGCTGTGCGAGATTCGGAGGGGTCGGGTAGAACTGATAGCTCTTCTGGTCGGGAATGCTGCCACGTGCAGCAACCTCTGCAACAGCGTCACGCGGGTCATAGTCGAACTGCCAGTAGGTTAGGCGGCCATGCTTGGGGCAGGTGGTCAGAACCCCGCCCAGAGCCGCCATGACGCTGCCCACCTCATCGAGCAGGTGTTTGCTGTCCGCACGCTCTCGCACGGAGATACACAGCGTATTGGGTACGTTAATACGGTCGTATTCGCGGCGGAAGTTGGTCGTCTTCTCCAGGTAGTAGTATGTCTCAGCGCTGCTGAGCAGCGATGTCACTGCGTTCGATAGGGGGCGCTCGTAAAGCGTCTTGCTGTTGAAGCCAGATGCCTTCGGCTTTGCTGGGCGCTTGCGGAAGCTCTCCGGGATGGCCATCGGGTGCAGGAACGCCAACACGCTATTGAGCCTGTATGCCATGTCCGGATGGACTTCAAGGTGAGCGGTACCCACCTTGTATGCCCTAACGCGAACGCTGCCGCCATCTATCTCAACCCACTCGCCCCGGCTTGCCCGTGCCAGGTGCAGGATGCGAGTGGTAGAAGCACGGCACGGATCATCGCGGCCCATGAACTTGGCTACCACCATGCGTAGATCGTGGATATAGCCCTCACGGTCATGATCGGTCGATCCCCAGTCGTTATAGACGTGGCTCATGATTGCGCGCTTGTAAAAGCCTTCTGGCTGATTGGTCACATGGGTACGCGACAGGGCTCGGAAGATGCCATCAACACGCTCGGCCAAGAATTCAACACGGCGGGAGAGGAGGCTTTGAATCGTTGCACGCAGGTTGTCGAGATTGAACTCTGGCATATCCAGCTCAGGGTTCTCGCCGCGTTTGTAGTTGTGGTCGCGCCAGGCGTTCAGGGTTTTGTGCCATTGGCTACGGCGGGCCTGCGGCATGTGCTCCATAAGGTCAGTTTGATTGAGCGCACGCTGCCAATAGGCTGCGGTCAACTCGTTCAGCGCGCCCTCAAGCTGGAATATTTCGCCGAAGGCGCTGGTATGGCGAATGCTTGCGCTACGACCGTACTGGTCATTGCCATTACCATCGAAGAAATAACCCAGCACACCAGAAACCTTTTCCTGGGTGATGATCCCATGTACCTCAATGACACGGGCCTTCTCGCGCTCGTAATCGCCGGCCAGCAACGTCAGCGCGTCAAACTGAACGGGGGCAAAAAATTGGTCGATGACATCGCCATGAAGGACTGGACTGGAATGACGGTCGTTCTCGAAAAGCTGCATAAGTGAAAACCTCCTTGGTTTCCACCAACTTCTCATTGTCCCGAAAAATCCCAAGCTGTCAGTCGATCACGACTTCTCTCGCTGAATCCCAGTCGCTGGGGGCAGCATCTCCAGTGGCGAAGGCAAATCTCATACCCACGGTCGGCCTGCCTTTCTTCATGAGGTATGCCGCAGCGCCTGCGCACATCGACTCGTGCCCCGAGGGTTCATAGTTCCCCTCATCGTCCCAGTTGCCACCCCGGTTTGAATGCACGGTCTTGTGACACTGGAAAGTCGAGTGATCATCCTCGATCAGGGTAGAAATAATCCCCTCCAAGCGCCCGCGGCTTAGCGGAATGGCTCCCTCCTTCAGGAACGGGCAATTCGCACATGGTTTTTTCAGTCGGAAGTGCTGCTTGATCGGATTCACTGAACCGTTTCCTTAGCGCGATACATCAATGGCGAAAACCTCGACTGGATCTGCCCCAAAGTGCGGATGAACGATCGTCGTCAAGCGATAGCCCTTCCAGGGCAACACAAGTCTTCGTGCGTCATCTGCGCGCTTCGGATAGCCACGTGTCAGCTCTATCTGGTCGAAGCCCTGCCCCTCCAAACGCCGACGCCAATAGGGTGTGGCAGCCCGAAATTCTTCCAGCTTGACGCCAGCCTTGATCGCGTCGAAATACTCGCCTTTGAGCGGCAGCGTCAGGGTTCGCATGGAGCGGGTTCCTTTCAGTTCGTTACGGTTACGGGGTCAGGCGCTGGGTAGGTCACGTTAGTAACCGGCGCAGCGCGGTCGCGCAGTTTCCGCACCGGGCGGCCGTGCGCGGCGTCGGCATAACCCAGGCGGGCGATACGCTGCGCGCGGTAGACCAGGCCGAGCGGGTTGGGCCAGGGCCTGCCGGCTTCGTAGCGCTTGCGGCCGGCCATATAGGGCACGTCAATATGCAGTGAATCGAGGCCCGCCGACTCGGCGCACAGGCGGGCAATGTAGCGGTCTAGCAGGTCGGCACGCATGGCACGAGTTCCCTCAGTAGCGGGCTGGATTGCCTTTGTACTGCCAGCGCTCGATCAGCGCCGCAGTCCATTCAGGCCCCAGGCGGGCCAGTGCTTCGGCGATAGTGTCATTGCTCTGGTTCAGCAGCTCGGCGCTGTTCGCGGCCAGTGCGACATAGAGGTATTCGCCACGACTCAGGGCACCAACACAGTCAAGGTCGCCCTTGGCCACGCGCAGCGCCAATGCGTCGAGGTAATCCAGTTGATCGGCCATTTGGTCATTCTCCTTCTGTGGTTGGGTGTCGCTATCGGTTGGGTTTAGGGTGTCTATTCAGAGCGTTCGCGTTGAATCCAAAGCTGATCCTGACTGAACACGATGTAACTGTCCCGAGCCTCGGGCACTACCTTTCTAAACTGCGCATCTGTCATGTCGTCGAGCCGGCTGAGGTCGCCACTAGCGCTTAGCCGCTCAATCACCTCAGTGGTGAGCCCTTCGTAGCGATTGAGATAGACGATTGCATCCATCCCCGCACGTTTCGCGCTCGCGATAATGGATTTCCAGTTTCCGCCGCGATCTTTGCTTCGGCGAATATTCTTCGCCTTCAGATAGGCCCGGATCACACGAGAACCCTTGCCAGCTCGCATGGAGGCCTGTACTGCGGTACCAAAATGAAGCCCACCGTCTACCGTTTTGGACGGATCGAGGGTGTCGAACTCCTCATTGGTTCGATGTTCCAGCAGCAAAGGAGAACCCGAGGAGTCAACCACCACGGAAGGGCTGAGCCATTTTTTGAAGTCATCCTCAGCCGAATCTAGTCCGCTGCGCATAGGTTTCCTGTTGGAGAGCTACTAAGATCTATGGATTATCCCACTTGCCAGGCACAACCCAAGCACCTGGCCTGAAGCTGGATTGAACGCACTGGCTGCCCGGACAAGCGAAGAGTGAAAATGGGAAAAGATAAAATTCACTGGAGAATCAGCGCGGAGGATGTCCTGGCCGTTCTGGAGTATTACAACGCCGCTAGCCTGAAGGCCCAACAAACGGCGCTTTCTGGCACGGCGACCCAGCTTGAGAAATTGGGGTATGCGGATTTAATGGTTGATGGGGCACCTTCCCCTCACCAACCTGATGCTACCCTCAGATGGTTGATAGATCGACCCCGTAGTTGAGCTC